>JAGVII010000428.1 GCA_020056155.1 Afipia sp. | reverse complement strand
TGACGCTCTACCTTGTCCAATCGTTTGGGCGTGCCCAGATCTTTTATATATTCAAAACTCGAATAGCCCCGAATCCGGGCACCTTGAGCGAGCATGCGCGGAAATAAATCCTTTGCGAAGTCCAGAGGCGTTGGGGATTCCCTCCACGGCTCTAGCGCTGATCTTTCGCAGATATAGAACGCCGCGTTGACAAGATTGCGTAAGTCCGCTTCCGGCGGATGCGGGTAGCTGTGAAAAGCCGTGACCCAACCGTCTCCGTCAATCTCAACCAAGTCGGAATCGGCGGGATGGTCATTTGGATGCAGAAGAAGGCTGATATCAGCATTGCTTGCTTCATGTTCCGCCATCATCGCTGCGATATCGATGTCGAAAAGGGTGTCGCCATAGACCACCAAAAAGCGGCCTTCCAGCGCTTCAAGACACGCCAACACTGCACCAGCAGTGCCGCGGGGAGCGCCGTCGTCGATCAGCTTGGCCCGCGGAACGGGGGGGCGAGCCGCGAAAAAAGCTTCGATCTGATCTGCCGCGTGGTTCACCAGAACAACGACGTTGTCTATCCCTTGTCCGGCCAAAGCATCAAGTTGACGTTCCAGTAGCGGCACGCCCAGGACGTCGATCAACGGCTTCGGTCGGCCATGCAGCCTTTCCGCAAGGCGCGTCCCCTTGCCGCCAGCTAGAATAATCGCCTGCATCAGCGTCCCATTTCCTGCGCCACGATCTCAGCGACCGCACGCTGAACGGCCTCTTGCGATGATAGCGAAGGCTCCCACCCTGTGTTGATGAGCCGGTCTACGGAGTAACGAAAACGAGGGACGTCGCCGACCCACCCGCGGCTTTCTTCCCCGAAGATGATGGATGCGCTAGGCGAAGCGACATCTCTGACCGTTTCGGCGATCATGCTGACGGTCACGCCGTCATCGGTCGGTCCTATGTTAAACAGCTGATAACGCCCTGGGATTTCCGCGATATGCCGCATAGCTCGGACGAGATCGTCGACATGCAGATAGGCTTTCTGCTGCGTCCCGTTGCCGAGAACCTGAAGTTCCTCAGGCGTGTTTCTAAGCTTGTGCACAAAATCGAGAATTACGCCGTGCGTGGCCGGAACGCCGATGACGTTGGGAAAGCGGAAGATATCTGCTCGCGATAAGAAAGCTTCCACCGCCGCCCGGATCTGAGCTTCAGATGCCAGTTTCATCGCGCCATAGTTTGAGATAGGGAGAAGCGGGCCAATGTCCTCGTGAATCATGGTTTCGCCGAAGTCGCCGTAGATCGCGGAACTGGATGCGAAATGAAGGTTGGGAATCTCACGCGCCTTCATGACCTCAAGAATCGCGAATGTGGTCATGAATGTTTGATGAAGGTCGATACGCGGGTCGGCGATACCTGCGGGAATGTCGGAGTTTGCGGCCATGTGCCAGACGTCGGTGATGCCTTCGGCTTCGCCGATCGCCGCATCGAGCGCGTCTCTATCGGCGCAATCCGCCTGTCGAAAATCGAAGTTGGGATTGTTGGTCAGGTGGTGGATCGTTTCGATACGGCCTCGCGAGAGGTCATCGATGGCTAGAACCCTGTGACCGTCCTTGAGCAGGGACGTCGCCAGATTGGCCCCAATAAACCCGGCGCCGCCGCTAATTAAATGATGTGTCATTGAGGCAATCCAGATCCAAGCTTCGCGCCCGATCAGATGCACCTGCTCGTAGTGAGCGCGTGGCGATGCAGGGGCGATAGCGCAATAGCGGGATTGTATGTTGATTCCAATGCGTGAAGCGCCGCAAGGCAACGCTTTTTAACCTACCCAAGCTTATGCTAGCGGGCTATGCGGACCTGTAGTGTCTAGATTGCACGATAGTGCTCGCGCTCTGAGAAGCCTTTCCTGGTGGGATTTTTAATGACTCACGATCTCGACGGCGTGCGGCGGTCGGCCATGCCCCACGCCCTGCTCTCTCTTTTAAAACGAGCGGAGACAGCGCGTCCGCAAAATACGGCGGCGTTCCAGCTGATGGAGGCTGTTTTGGCTGGCCGCGAAGCTCTTCCGTCTCAGGTTCTGGCGGTTGAGTGCGTTCGCCGCACCAGTCAGATCGCGGACGAGGTGCGC
>JAGVII010000023.1 GCA_020056155.1 Afipia sp. | reverse complement strand
TCGTCGCGCAAAATGCCGAGATCGCTGACCTCGCAACCAAGCCGCTTCAGCATTGCCGCCATCATGAAGCGATTCGAGTCGAAGAGTTGCGCTGCACCACGCGGCGCACCGGGCGACACAACTTCATTGCCGGTCGAGAACACGGCGATGCGCAGGCGTCGCCTTACCTGAACACTGATAAGTCCAAATGCCGCGATCAGCGCGATGTCCTGTGGCCGTAATTTGCATCCAGCGAGCAGCGCCGAATGACCTTCCGGAATATCCTCGCCGGCAGGGCGTACATTGGCGCCAGCTTTGAGACCCGGCGGCAATACGACTTTGCCTGCCTGATCAATCCTGACGTCCTCCTGCATGAACACGGTATCGGCGCCTGCGGGCATTGGTGCGCCGGTAAAGATGCGGACCGCTTCGCCGGGGGCGATGGCGGCCGCGGCTAAGGCCCCTGCCTGAATGCGCCCGGACACCGGAAAGGCTTGTTCCTTCTCGAGCGGCAAATCGGCGCTGCGCACGGCATATCCATCAACGGCCGAATTGGTGAACGGTGGCAGAGCAAGCGGCGCTTTGATATCGGCACCGAGAATACGGCCATCCGCCTCGGCCAGATCGACCCATTCCGTATCCGTCACGGCATCAATGCGACCGGCAATAATCGAGACCGCCTCATCGACCGACATCATGGGGCCACCGAATGCGAAACAATCATCCGAGAGTTGCGCCATGACCGGTCAGGCTCCCGCCGCCTCATGCACAAACACATCCTCGATCCGCACCGCCGCCGCCTTCATGATGCGGGCGATGGCGGGAATGTCATCCAGATGAGCGATGGGCAACGTCGTATTCACGACGATGTCGGCAGCGATACCAACAATCGTCGGGTCTGCAGGAAACATCAGCGGCTTGCCATTCGCAGCGCGATGCACCTCGATTTTGGGATGCAGGTCCGCCTTGAAGCCCTCAACGATCAGCAAATCCACGGGGGACATCTTTACCAGCAGTTCGGCAAGGGGAGGCTCCGGCGCGCCGCGCAATTCGTGCATCAATGCCCAGCGGCGCCCGGAAGATACCAGCACTTCGGTAGCGCCCGCCTGCCGATGCAGCCACGAGTCTTTGCCGGGAACATCGACGTCAAAATTGCTGTGCGCGTGCTTCATTGTCGAGACGCGCAAGCCCTCGGCGATCAGATGCGGAATAAGACGCGCAAGCAGCGTCGTCTTGCCCGCCCCACTCCATCCCGAAAGACCTATCACCCTCATCCCGTACTCCGAAAAACTCAAAGGACCGCCCGGCCATGCCGGACAGTCCTTTATATAGATATGAGCCTTATCGATAGCTTGAATTATTCGGCCGGCATTGCCCGGTGGCTGCCGGTGTCGGGCGCGCGTCCCTTGGCCTGCTCCTCCTCGACCCAGAGAGAGTGGTGCTCCTTGGCCCAGTTGAGGTCCACCTCGCCGGTCCCCATCGCATCGAACGCCCCTTCCATACCGACCGAGCCGATATAAATGTGGGCGAGCATGGCTGCGATGAACAGCATGGCGATCACCGCATGGATCACAGTCCAGAATTGCAGTGTCGTGACGTTGGCCGGGATGTAGGGAAACAGCAGGTACCAGCCTGACACAGACATCAGTGCGCCGCCGATAATAACGATCCAGAAGATGCCCTTCTGGCCGGCATTGAAGCGCCTGGCCGGCGGATGCTCGCCATTCTTCAGCATGCCGCCACCCTTCTTGAGCCAATTGAGATCGACCTTTCCGGGAATGTTGTCCTTGATCCAGATCAGGAACATGATCACAAGGCCAAGCATGAACGGGAATGCGAGGTAGTTGTGCGCGATCTTGCCCCACGCCGTCATTGTGGAAAATGCCTCAGGCCCGAACAGCGGCAGGATCAGCATGCGGCCGAAGCTGATATTGAGACCCGATAGCGCGAGAATGATGAAACAAGTCGCGGTGAGCCAATGCGTGAATCGCTCAAAGCTGGCGAAACGGAGAATCTTGATACCGGAAAAGCCGTGCTCGACGCGAATACGGCCGCGCACCGCCAGAAAGATTGCGAGAAGAACCAGCATGCCGATGATGGTGACGCCGCCGATGATCGGCAGCTTGCTGCGCTGAAAATCACGCCAGTCACGCCCGGCCGGCTGTATCAGACTCGATGCCATCGGATCCGGAATGGTGATCCGGCCGGTGATCTTGTCGCCCTCCTTCAGCGCCTTGAGAAGCTGGTCTTCATGCACCGCGTCAGCGGTGGGCTTGAAGGACAATTGCGCGGTGGCTGGATGCGCGAGCACGAACAGCAGTGCAAAGGCAGCACACAGGGTCTTGAGTGTTGAGAGCGAGATCGACATCATCGGAGCGACCTTCCAGTTTTCAATCAATAGCAAGTTCGACACAACGCTGCTGAAAGCCATGTGGTCTTCAGCAGCGGGCCCTAGCCTGTCGGTGAATCGCTGTAGGCTGTCTTCCAGCCCCACATGCCCGAACCGTAGCCGCGCTTCATCACCCGCTCCTTGTAGATTTCGGCGATGATGGCGCCGTCGCCCGCCAGCAGCGATTTGGTCGAGCACATCTCGGCGCAGATCGGCAGCTTGCCTTGGGCAAGTCGGTTGGCGCCATACTTGGCGTATTCGGCCGGCGAGTTGTCAGCTTCCGGGCCGCCAGCACAGTAGGTGCACTTATCCATCTTGCCGCGAGAGCCGAAGTTTCCGACTTTCGGATACTGCGGCGCGCCGAACGGACATGCGTAGAAGCAATACCCGCAACCGATGCAAAGGTCCTTCGAGTGAAGAACGACACCATCTGCCGTCGTGTAGAAACACGATACCGGGCAAACCGCAGCGCATGGCGCGTCGGTGCAGTGCATGCAGGCCATGGACACCGAACGTTCGCCAGGCTTGCCATCGTTGATGGTAACAACGCGGCGGCGATTGATGCCCCACGGCACTTCATGTTCGTTCTTGCAGGCGGTCACGCAGGCGTTGCACTCGATGCAACGGTCGGCATCACAAAGAAATTTGACGCGAGCCATCGTTGTTCTCCTCTCACGCCGTTTGGATCTGGCACAGGGTGACTTTGCCCTCGTGCATACCTGTGACCGGGTCGTAGCCGTAGGATGTTATCGTGTTCACGCTTTCGCCGAGCACGATCGGGTCGGCGCCCTTCGGATATTTGGAGCGTTGATCGACTCCCTGGAACCAGCCGGAAAAGTGAAAGGGCATAAACGCCACGCCCTTGCCGACACGATCGGTGACAAGCGCCTTGACGCGCGCCTTCGATCCGTTTTCCGGACCGAGCACCCAGACCCATCCACCGTCCTTGATGCCACGCTCGGCGGCATCGGCGGTGTTCACTTCAACGAACATGTCCTGCTGCAATTCGGCAAGCCAGCGGTTCGACCGAGTTTCTTCGCCGCCGCCTTCATATTCCACGAGACGTCCGGAGGTCAGGATGATCGGGAATTGCTTCGCAAGCCCCTTGTCCACCGCCGCCTTCTGAATCGAGAAGCCGAGATTGGCCATGCGGAACTGGCGTCCATCCGGACGTGTCGGATACTTGGCGACCAGTTCAGGACGAGGGGTGTAAATCGGCTCGCGATGCACCGGCACCGGATCTGGCAAGTTCCACGCCACCGCGCGAGCCTTGCCGTTGCCATAGGCCATCACTCCGTGCGCGATCGTAACACGGATGATCCCGCCCGACAGGTCGACCGCCCAGCCCACGCCGTCCGGGTTGTTGCCGCCGATCTTGTTAATAGTGGCAAGTTCAGCCTCGGTGAGATCCTTGTCCCAGCCGAGTTTCTTCAGCACGCCATAAGTGAACTCGGGATAACCGTCGGTCAGCTCCGAGCCCTTGCTGTAGGAGCCCTCGGCCAGAAGATTGACGTTCTTCACCGAACCGTCAGCTTGTTTCTCTTCGTACACCACACCGAATCGCGCGCGGAAGGTGCCGCCGCCATCCTTCACATGAAGGTTCGTATTGTAGAGCGTGTGCGTTCCCGGATGCTTGATTGCAGGCGTGCCCCAGCACGGCCACGGCAAGCCATAATAGTCGCCGCCGATCTCCGGCTCATCCGCCTTGGCGCGCAGCGTCACCAGGTCGAACTTGCCCTGATTCCGCATATGCGCCTTCAGCCGCTCCGGTGACTGGCCTGAATAGCCAGTGGAGAAACCGCCGCGATTGATTTCACGCAGCAGGTCTTCGGGAACGGGGCGATTGTTCTCTACCTTGATGTTCTTGAACATCGGATCAGCGAAGCCGAGCTTCTTCGAAAGCAGATAGATGATTTCGTAATCATCCTTGGATTCGAAGATCGGTTTGACGATCTGCTCGCCCCATTGCAGCGAACGGTTCGACGCTGTTCGCGAACCGGATGTCTCGAACTGGGTGCAGGCCGGCAGCAGATATGTGCCGTTCTTGCGGTCCGAGATTGCCGCGAACGTGGTCGGATGCGGATCCGCGACCACAAGCAATTCGAGCTTTTCGAGGCCTTTCACCATTTCGGTCATGCGGGGAATGGTGTTGCCACCGTGTCCCATGATGACCACACCCTTCACGCTGTCGCGCTGATCGACGTCGTCCGGTTTGGCAAGCACCGCGTCGAACCAGCGGGTCCACGGAATACCAGGCAACTCCATGTTCTGCTTGCGGGTACGCGCCGGACGTCCCGCCTTTGCCGGGACTTCGTCGAAGCGCGACTGGAAATAATCGTAGTCGACCTCCCAAACGCGCGCCCAGTGTTTCCAGGAGCCTTCGAAGAGGCCGTAATAAAGCGGCAGCGATGTGATATCGAGGCCGATGTCGGTCGCGCCCTGCACGTTGCAGTG
>JAGVII010000469.1 GCA_020056155.1 Afipia sp. | reverse complement strand
GGCGCGGCCTAACCTTCGACTCGAAACCAGCGTGCTGGTCGACAAGGTGATCGTCGAGAACGGACGCGCCGTCGGTGTGCGTTTCAGCCAGGGCGGTGAAACCATCGAGGCACGAACGCAAGGAGAAGTGATCCTTTGTTCCGGCTCGATCGGATCGACGCAGGTATTGCATCGCTCCGGCATCGGCCCACGGGAATGGCTGTCGCCGCTCGGCGTTGAGCCCGTACTCGACCGGCAAGGCGTCGGCCGCAATTTGCAGGACCACCTGCAACAGCGCGCCATCTACAAGGTCGAAGGCGTGCGCACGCTGAACGAGACGTATTACAATCTGTTGCGGCGCGGCTGGATGGGCGTCGACTATCTTCTGCGGCGGCGCGGACCGCTGACAATGGCGCCGTCGCAACTCGGTATTTTCACGCGATCCGACGCGCGGCAGGACCGCGCCAATATCCAGTTTCACGTTCAGCCGCTGTCGCTCGACAAATTCGGCGAACCGCTGCATCGCTTCCCTGCAATCACCATCGCCGCCTGCAACCTGCGGCCAACCTCGCGCGGCAGCGTGCGCATCAAATCGAACGCCCCCGGCGAAGCGCCGGCGATCGCCCCGAACTATCTCTCGACCCCCGAAGACCGGCAGGTCGCCGCCGATGCTATCCGTGTGACGCGTCGATTGATGAAGCAGCACGCGCTCGCGGCCTATCATCCGCAGGAATATCTCCCCGGCCCGTCCGTCGGTGATGACGATGCCTCATTGGCGAAAGCCGCCGGCGACATCGGCACCACAATCTTTCATCCGGTCGGGACCGCGAAGATGGGAGCCGCGAGCGATTCCCTCGCCGTGGTCGATGAGCGCCTGCGCCTTCACGGCCTCAAGGGGTTGCGTGTGATCGATGCGTCGGTGATGCCGACCATCACGTCCGGCAACACCAACACGCCGACCGCGATGATCGCGGAAAAAGGCGCGGCGATGATTATTGAGGATGGGCGGTAGCGTTCCCGTCGTTGCGAGCGAAGCGAAGCAATCCATTCTTTAGAACAAGCGCTAGATTGCTTCGTCGCTGCGCTCCTCGCAATGACAACGAGGCTACGGCCTGATCGCCATTTGCGCGACGCCCGGCGTGCGCAGCGGCTCCGCCAGCCGCGCGAACTCGCAAATCAGCGAACGCGTTTTGCGCGGATCGATGATCTCCTCGACCCAGAATTTTTCGGCCGAGCGGAATGGCGACCGCAGCTTGTTGAGCCGGTCCTCGATCTCGGCGAGTTTTGCCTTGGGGTCTTCAGCTGCATCGATGTCGGCGCGGTAAGCCGCCTCGATGCCGCCCTCGAGCGGCAGCGACCCCCAGTACGCCGAGGGCCATGCGTAGCGCATCGAGAACCGGCCTGCCGGTTGATGCACAACGCCCGCAACACCGAAGGAATTGCGAACGATGATTGTGCACCACGGCACCGTGGTCTGATTGACCGCAGTCATTGCCCGTACGCCATGCCGGATGGTTGCGGCCTTTTCGGCTTCAAGCCCGATCATGAAGCCCGGGCAATCCATCAGATAGACCACCGGAAGATGGAAGGTTTCCGCGAGGTCGACGAAGCGCACCACCTTCTGGCAGGCCTCGGCGGTCCACGACCCTCCGTAGATGTAAGGATCGCTTGCCAGCAACAGCACGGCGCGGCCGTCAAAGCGCGCGAACCCCGCGATCACCGACCGCCCGAAATTCTGGCTCATCTCGAAGAACGATCCTTTATCGACCACCGACTCGATAATGGGCCGCATCTTGTAAATCTGCTTGCGGCTGCGCGGCACGATGTTGAGCAACACTTCGTCGCTACGCTCCGGATCGTCCTCGCAGGGCGCGGTCGGCGGCAGATCGAATACGGACGACGGCAGGTACGACAGAAATTTCCGCGCGCATTCGAAGGCTTCTTCCTCGGTATCGACTGCGTGATCGACACCGCCCGCCTTGGTCTGAATCTGCCAGCCGCCAAGCTCCTGCTTGTCGAGCGATTGCCCAAGACGCGCGACCACCGGTGGACCGGCGACGAACATCGCAGATGATTTGGTCATGACCGAGTAGTGGCTGGCGGCGAGGCGCGCCGCGCCGAGACCCGCAACCGACCCAAGGCCGAGACCTACGACAGGCACACGCGCCATGTTCGTTGTGGTGTACCAATACCAGGTTGTGCCACCCACGCCGCCCGGCAGATTGGCAGCCCCTTTTGTTTCGATGGTCTTGACCGAACCACCGCCGCCAGACCCCTCGATCACGCGGATGATCGGCATCCGAAAATCGTGCGCCATCTGCTCGGCCATCGTCGGCTTCGCGGAGATCGATGCGTCCGCCGAACCGCCGCGTACGGTGAAGTCATCACCGACAACGACAACGGGACGCTTGTCGATCTTGCCGCGACCAAACACGCAGTTGGCCGGCGTAAGCATCTTCAATTCATTCTTTTCGTCGTACTCCGCCGTACCGGAGATCGCTCCCATCTCGTGGAAGCTTTCTGGATCGACCAGTTTGTCGATTCGCTCGCGCACGGTAAGCCGGCCCTGATCGTGTTGCCGCTTGACCTTGTCGGCGCCGCCCATCTCTTTCGCAAATGCTTCACGCCGCGCGAGTTCCTCGAGTTCAGGCTTCCAGTTCATCATCGCTCCTTGGCGTACGCGCTGCGAACGCGTTTTTGTTCTGTTTGACGGAATGAAGTTTTCTCTTGCGGAACACGCTACCTCGGGCAATCTGTCGTCACAACAACAAGCCGCGCGGGCATGCCCTGCTAAAGCGGATGGGGGAATCAAATGGCAGAGATCAAGATCGTCACCGAGGTTGCCGGGCGCGTTTGCGCGATCGCGGCCAGCACCGGCGGCGATATCGGAGCCGGTGACGACGTTGTTTTCGTCGAAGCCATGAAGATGGAAATTCCTGTCGCCTCGCCTGCCGCGGGAAAAATAAAATCGATTCTCGTCGGCATCGATGACGTTGTGGCCGAGGGACAGACGATCGGTACGCTCGAAACATGACGCACGACGTTTCCGCGACAAACTGTCTAATACACCTTAATAGGCTTGCGGGCGTTGCACTGACGCTTGCACGATGACATGATCCGGCAAAATCAAAATCGAGTTTCGCACAGCGAAAACAATGGGAGGGTTAGTTAATGACACGACATATTACGACAGTTGCAGCCATGGTTCTTGCAGGGGCTGCAGCGGTATCGGCGGCGCACGCGCAGGATATCAAGCTGCCGGCCACAATGGCCTTCACGGCTTATGACACCGGGACTTCCGGCTTCAACATCGCCGTCGGTGTCGGCAAGATGATGAAGGACAAGTACGGCTCCGACATTCGCGTGCTCCCGGCCGGTAACGACGTGGCGCGCCTGGCTCCGCTCCGTACAAACCGCGCGGTTCTGGCCTGGATGGGAACGGGAAGCTATTTCGCTCAGGAAGGCGTGTTCGAGTTCGGCGTCAAGGAATGGGGCCCGCAAGCGCTTCAGATGACGCTGTCGACAGTCGATTGCAACGGCTTGTCGGTCGGCGTCGCCAAAGATTCCGGCGTGAAGGAGTGGAAGGATTTCCGCGGCAAGCGTCTCGGCTTCGTGGTCGGCTCGCCCGCCCTGAATCAGAACGCACTCGCGATCATCGCTTATGGCGGCCTTACGCAAAAGGACGTCAAGATCGTTGAATTCGCAAGCTACGGCGCGATGTGGAAAGGCCTCATCAACAACGACGCCGACGGCGCATTCGCCTCGACCGTAACCGGCCCAGCCAAGGAAGTGGAGACGTCCCCACGCGGTCTCGTGTGGCCGGAACTGCCTCCGGAGGACAAGGAAGCCTGGGCTCGCGTCAAGAAGGTCGGTGCGTTCTTCAACCCGCATGTGACGACGTGCGGCGCGGGGATCACCCCATCGACTCCGCTGAAACTTGCCACCTATCCCTACCCTATCGCCACGACCTACGCGACCCAGCCTGCGGATCAGATCTATGCGATTACCAAGGCGATGATCACTGGCTACGATGCCTATAAGGATTCAGCTCCGGGCGCCTCGGGCCTCGACGTCAAACGTCAGACCAAGCAGTGGGTCATTCCATATCATCCGGGTGCAGCCAAGGCTTTGAAGGAAGCCGGCAACTGGACCGACGCAGACGAGAAGTACAACAACGAACTGATCAAGCGGCAGGTTGTTCTGGCTGACGCATGGAAAGCCTACAACACCGCAAGCGCACCAGGAGAACCGGCGGCATTTCTCTCCGGTTGGATGGCGGCACGCAAGGCAGCCCTCGCGAAAGCGAACATGCCAAACGGCTTCGAGGATTAAGCTTTAATCCGAAGAGCGGGCGTCGTTAACATCCAGGATATCGTAAAATGTCAGCTTCGTCCGACAACACCGAAAATCCGGCAGCCGCTCCCGTTGCGGCTGCCGCTATCGCCTCAGCTCAGAAGAAGGTCGTGTTCGACGATCCGCATGCCGGTGTTGGCGGCTTGCAGGAAGCGGAAGTCACGCGGGTTCGCACCCTTCGCGGCGGCTGGCGCTGGGCGCTGGTCATCGCCACCGCTGCGACGATTCTGCTCTGCATCAACCAGCAATTCGCCCTCCGCTTCTTCGTCGGTTACACGCAGCTTAACACCGAGTATTTTTATCTGCTAATCGCGTTGATGCTGCCGTTCACGTTCCTGATTTTTCCGGGAACGGAGAAGGCTCCGCTCGATCGCATCCCCTGGTACGATCTGGTTCTATTTGCCGCGACGTTCTGTTCGGCAATCTGGCTGATGATGAACATCCGCAAAGCGGCCGCGCTGGGATGGGAATTCGCTGGCGCACCGATGCCCGTGATCGTCGGCGGTCTGATCATGTGGGCCGTGCTGATGGAAGCGCTGCGCCGCACCGGCGGCTGGAGTCTGGTGCTTTGCGTCCTGCCTTTCACCGTC
>JAGVII010000702.1 GCA_020056155.1 Afipia sp. | reverse complement strand
GGCGAGGAATTGCGCCGGTCCAAGGAGGATCTGGGCCGTCTGGTGACCATCGAGACCGGCAAGATCCTTTCCGAAGGATTGGGCGAAGTGCAGGAGATGATCGATATCTGCGACTTCGCCGTCGGACTGTCGCGGCAGCTCTATGGCCTCACCATCGCTACCGAGCGGCCGGGCCATCGCATGATGGAAACCTGGCACCCTGCCGGTGTCTGCGGAATCGTGACGGCGTTCAATTTTCCGGTTGCCGTCTGGTGCTGGAATGCGGCTCTCGCCCTGGTGTGCGGCGATGCTGTTGTCTGGAAGCCATCGGAAAAGACGCCGCTGACGGCCTATGCGGTGCAGGCTGTCATGGAGCGCGCGCTGGCGCGGTTTGCCACTGCGCCGCTTGAGCTGGCCGGACTTGTGCAGGGCGGCCGGGCTGTCGGCGAGGCTCTCGTTGATCATCCGAAGGTTGCGATTGTGTCCGCGACCGGTTCGACGCGTATGGGCCGGGACGTGGGGCCGCGGGTCGCGGCGCGGTTCGGCCGCTGCATTCTCGAACTGGGCGGCAACAACGCGGCGATTGTCACTCCGTCCGCCAATCAGGATCTCGCACTGCGCAGCATCGCGTTTTCCGCCATGGGGACCGCAGGACAGCGGTGTACCTCGCTGCGTCGGCTGTTCGTTCATGAAAGCATCGCGGACGGGTTCATCGCGAAGCTGCGCAATGTTTACGCCTCTGTCGCGATAGGCGATCCGTCCCAGCCGTCGACCCTGATCGGCCCGCTGATCGATGCGGCGGCTTACGAGGCGATGCAGAAATCACTGGGGGAAGCGCAGGCGCTCGGCGGTAAGGTTCATGGCGGCGAGCGCGTCGATCGCGCACTGCCATCCGCTTACTACGTCGCGCCGGCGCTGGTGGAAATGCCGGAGCAGCAGGGGCCCGTCCTGCGCGAAACATTCGCGCCAATCCTCTATGTCATCCGCTATCGCGACCTGACGGAAGCGGTCGCCATGCACAACGGTGTGCCGCAGGGGCTCGCGTCATCGATCTTCGCAACCGACATGCAGGAGGCTGAAACCTTCATGTCGTCGGCCGGGTCCGATTGCGGCATCGTCAACGTCAATATCGGCCCGTCCGGCGCCGAGATTGGTGGCGCGTTCGGCGGCGAGAAGGAGACGGGGGGAGGCCGCGAATCCGGATCGGATGCGTGGAAGGGCTACATGCGCCGGGCCACCAATACGATCAATTATTCGCGCGACCTGCCGCTTGCCCAAGGCGTCAAATTCGACGTCGATGCCGGCTTTTAGGCGCGTTTGGGCGCAGCTTTCGCAGGAATCCGTGTAACGGTCCCTTCGTCGCTAAATTTCTGCAAGGGTAGCGGAACACCCAGCCAGACTCGCGATTGTCTCTCCCAAGGAGGCTTCATTGGAGGCTGCGATGGCTGACCATTGGCGACATGTCCACCAGGTGCCGACAGACAATATGCATGATGTGGGTCTTGAGGGCGCCGCTTACGTTGCGGGCTGGATGCTGAGCGGCGCCGCAGTGCTGGGCGTCGTGCTGCTGGTTTGGCATTTCCACATCTGACCGCCTGTTTTGAAAGGTCGGTCGCTATCCGAAAAGCGCTTTCCGCGCCTTGGATGACCTTGGCCTCAAAATCGGCTTGCCAGCCCTTCGCCCAAACGGACCAGCACCGTCTCCGAACGGAGCTGAGATTCTGGATTAAGAAGATCATCCAATCTATCAATAACGGACAATAACACG
This sequence comes from Afipia sp., assembly GCA_020056155.1. Taxonomy (GTDB): domain Bacteria; phylum Pseudomonadota; class Alphaproteobacteria; order Rhizobiales; family Xanthobacteraceae; genus Afipia. The sequence continues at coordinate 663 of JAGVII010000702.1, read as the reverse complement.
CCGCTCGCTGTCGAAATGACGTCCTGCGCGGCGTGTATCCTTGCGGGTTTCTTATCCGGGCTCGCCCGCCCGACGGAATGCACTATGCTGCGTGGCCATGAGTCACCCGTCGCTTTCCCGCATCGTCAGCCGATTCAAGCGCGAGCCCTCGCGCACCGGCTCCCTCATCATCACGTTCTACGGCGATGCCATCCTGCCGCGCGGCGGGTCGGTCTGGCTGGGAACGCTTCTGCAATTCCTGGACATGCTGGGAACCGACGGGGGCGTGGTACGGACTGCGGTGTCGCGGCTCGCCGCCGATGGCTGGCTCGACCGGGACAAGGTGGGCCGGAAGAGTTTCTACAAGCTCGCAAAAAGCGGCCGTGAACGGTTCGAGACGGCTGTCGAGCATGTCTACAACCCGCATGCGTCGGACTGGGCCGGGCGCTTCGAACTCCTGCTGATCGGAAACGGCGCGGACCGCGAAGCATCGCGCACGGCTTTGACCGAGGCCGGCTTCGGCAGCCCGATGCCGGGTGTATGGGTGGCGCCGTCCAGCGTTCCGCTGCCGCCGATTGCCGCTGGCGCTATCCGGCTGGAGGTGTCGGCTGACGATGCCACGGGGCGGCGGCTGGTCGACGCGAGCTGGTCTCTGGAGCGGACTGCGGACTCGTACCGCGAGTT
>JAGVII010000237.1 GCA_020056155.1 Afipia sp. | reverse complement strand
TGAGCGTAAGCGCGCGCGGTGTCGCGGATCATGCGCTCGTCCTCGGTCAACTGATCGTCAAGCAGGAACGGATCGTCCCACTGGAATGTCGCCTTGGCTCGCTTGAAAGGAGCGTTCATATCGTCATACCTCCCCAACAGCTTCAGAGAATTGTTTCCGTAGTTCGGCTTTCATCACTTTGCCGGTTCCGGTCTTGGGAAGTTCTTCAACAAAAACGATCTCGTCGGGAAGCCACCATTTCGCAACGCGCTCACCGAGGTGCGCCAAAATCTCATCCGCCGAGACATCCGTATCTACGGATCGTACAACAAGCAGAAGCGGCCGTTCACCCCACCGTTCGTGAGGCATTGCGATGACAGCGGCTTCCTTGACGCCAGGATGCGAAACGGCGGCATTCTCAACATCGATCGAGGAAATCCACTCACCGCCAGATTTCACGAGATCCTTTTCACGATCCACGATCTTAAGATACCCGTTCTCGTCTATGGTGGCGACGTCGCCAGTATTGAACCATCCATCGGCATCGACGGAGCCGGCCCCTTCCTGTTTGTAATAGCCGGAGATAACATGCAGGCCACGAACCTGCAGAGCGCCGATGTGGTCCTCACCCCATGGACAATGCTTGTGGGTATCGTTCGATATCCGCATCTGGATGCCGAACAGGCCGCGCCCTTGCTTGGTGTTTCGGACCACCGGATCCGGACTGGCTCCCGGAACGATCGCACCCGAGGTCCCGCACGGGCCTGTCTCGGTCATTCCCCAGATATGGCAAACGTCGATGTCGTACCGATTGGCAAGATGACCGAGAAGCGTCGGCGACGGCGCTGAGCCCGCGACAACGATGCGCTTCAGCGTATCGACCGACCCGCCCGAAGACGTAAGATGATCTGAAAGGGTTTGCCAAACGGTCGGAACACCGTTTGCAACCGTGACCTGTTGCCCGTTGATCAAATCGACAAGCGACGCGCCATCGAGCTGCAGGCCCGGCAGAACCAGAGCACAGCCGGTCATGGCTGCCGCAAATGGCAGGCCCCAGCTCGCGTGCGCATGATAAAGCGGCACGATGCAAAGTGCGCGTGACATGGGGCGCAAATCGAAAAGGTCAGACGTCCGCCCTGACATCGCATGGAGCAGTAGCGCCCGGTGGGTGCTCAGCACCCCCTTGGGATTTCCGGTCGTGCCCGACGTGTAGCAAAGCGACGCGCCGGTTCGTTCATCAAAGGTTGGATAGTCAAACTCATCCGCGTCGAAGGCGCTGATGAAGTCTTCATACGCCATGGCTCCCGCGGAGGCGGTGCCGGGCAGCTCTCTGGCATCGCACAGCGCAACCCGGAAAAGAAGGCCGCCGCATGCCTTCTCGACGGTGTCCGCCAGGGCTTCGTACTCCAGATCGTACAGGAGGCCTGCATCCCCGGCATGTTGCGCGATATAGCCGACTTGTTCCGGAAACAGGCGCGGGTTGATGGGATGACAAACGGCGCCTATCGCACTGATGGCGAAGTACGCTTCCACGTGCCGCTGGTTGTTCCACGCCAGGGTGGCAACGCGATCTCCACGCTCCACCCCGGCCGCCGTCAAAGCGCTTGCGAGCTTGCGCACGCGACGCTCCAATTCATCCCAGTTGGAATACTGGAATGAGCCGTCGCGCAGCCGCGAGATAACCGGCGTCTTGGCATGGTAGAGCGCAGCATGCCTGAGCGCATCTGACAGGAGCAACTGGTGATCCTGTATCAGGCCCAACCCCTCCATGTTCTCGGGAAGCAATCCAAACATAACGATTTTCCGTATGTGCTACTTGGCCAGAGGACACTCGCTCTCCGCGAGCGGCCGAAATGCCTCGTCACCGGGAATGGTCTTCAGGATCTTGTAGTAGTCCCAAGGATACTTGGATTCCTGAGGTGTCTTGACCTGCATCACGTACATGTCGTGAACCATGCGGCCATCGACGCGCACCTTGCCGTTTTCCGCGAACATGTCGCGCACCGGCGTTTCACGCATCTTTTCCATCACGGCCTTCGAGTCGTCGGTACCGGCTGCCTTCACCGCGTTCAGGTAGTGCAGAACGGAGGAGTAAACGCCTGCCTGAACCATGGTCGGCATGGCCTTGCGGCGCTCAAAGAAACGCTTGGACCACGCGCGCGTCGCGTCGGTGCGATCCCAATAGAAGCCTTCGGTGAGAATAATGCCCTTGGCTGTTGCAAGGCCGATACTGTGGATGTCGCTCAGGTGCGGCAGCAGCGCCGCCACCTTCTGTCCCCCCGCGATAATCCCAAATTCATTGGCCTGACGGACCGAGTTGACCATGTCGGCGCCGCCATTCGCGAGCGCGATCACCTTGGCTTTCGAGCTCTGAGCCTGCAGGAGAAACGACGAAAAGTCCGAGGTCGGGAACGGATGACGCACCGAGCCGATAACCTTGCCCCCGCCCTCTTTTACGAATTTCGCAGTATCAGCCTCGAGCGAGTGACCAAAGGAATAATCAACCGTCACAAAGAACCAACTATCACCATCGGGCTGGCTCGCAATCGTGCGGCCCGCGCCGGCGGCTAGGGCATAGGTGTCGTAGGTCCAGTGAACACCAAACGGTGAGCAGTTCTTGCCTGTCAGCGCTGACGACGCAGCGCCCGACGCAATCGCGATCTTTTGCTTTTCCTTCGTCATCTCGAATACGGCAATCGCAACGGACGAGGCCATCATCTCGAAGACGGCGTCCACACCGCCCACGTCGTACCATTCGCGTGCTTTGGCGACGCCGATATCCGCCTTGTTCTGGTGGTCTGCGGACACAACCTCGATGGTCACACCCGGAATCCCGGCACCGAAGTCTTCAACAGCCATCTTCGCGGCCTCGACGGCGCCCGGCCCCGAGATGTCCGCATAAACGCCCGACATATCTGTCAGCACGCCCAGCCGGATGGAGTTATTGGATATCTTCGGCGTCTGAGCGAAGGCTCCGCCGATAAAGGTCGAGGCCAGAAAGAGGCTTGAAAGACCGACACAAAGCTTCTTCGACGTACGCATTTTCCCTCCCAAAAGGTCAATTTTATGATATTCAGTGTATACACACATTTAAAATGTGTATCGACACCTATTTTAAGGGTCAACCTCTTTTCAACGGGTTCGCTTCTTCATATTTCGGGGGCAATCAAGTAGAGTCGCAGCATGAAACGAAAGTCAGAACGAGCTCTCGTCCATCCCGGATTGGATGCGCTTCGGCACTCTCCAGGTCAGTGCACGTGCCAGAAACTTCGTAGCGCAGCCCGCGCCACGACGCGCATGTATGACGACTATCTGCGCCCCACCGGCCTCACGATCGGCCAATATTCGGCGCTCGCCGCACTGTATTATGTACCCTCCATGTCGATGAACAAACTGGCGAAGCGGCTCGAAATGGATCGAACAACCCTGACGCGCAGCCTAGCCATACTCGAACGCGCGAGCCTGATTTCGATTGAGCCAGATCCTGAGGACACTCGCGTTCGCGCCATTTCAATAACCAGTACGGGTCTTCAAAAACTTATTGAGGCCTTCCCTCTTTGGGAGACAGCCCAAGAAGCAATGGCAAGTATGTTGGGCGCCCGGCCGCTCAAGGAGTTCCGGGCGGAACTAGATCAGTCCATCGAATCGCTCAAAGCGTATAGCTCCACATAGGCCCGACCCGTTCTCATCCCCGAAAGACTGCTTGCACTTTTGGAGCAGACAAGTAGGCCACTCGCCTGACGCCGCGACGCAAAGACGCGAGAACTTGGGGCTTTCGCTGTCGCTGTGTCACTTATTGCGACCCGACATTTCGTAAGCCAAACGCATGCACTCTGATCGTCATTACGCGAATCCAACCTGTAGACGCCAGATAGAGAAGTCACTGTTGTCCCAGATAGAGATGTCACTCTCCACGGTTTCAGTTGGGGAGCATGGTATGACGGTGATTGCGATGAGCCGGACGGATGTAAGTAATCGCTTGCGCCATTGTTGGGACGTAACAACACCGAACCAGGATGAATCGTCGACTTCACCTCAATCTGACTAGCGAGGGCAGGTCTAACGTGGCAAACAATTTGTACTCGCACCTAGTCGGCTAACGGAGCGGGTCGGCGATAGATAGCTTGTGAATATAGTCGACCACCCTCAAATCAGGAGGCGTCCAGATGGGGAATGGCAGTAAAATGCGCCTGTTAGCACTAATTGTTACCTTAGCGGAAGTTTTCTGCCTTACTCCAGCTTTGGCTCGCGGCGGCGGGGCGGCAAATATCATGGCATCGCCTGGATATCAGCGAGCGCTGGAGGAATCGCGCAAACGGTATCGGGAATCTTACAGCCAGCCCTATGTGCGGTCGCCGTCGGCGCATGCGCGAAAGAAGTATCGGCATCGCGGCCAACGTCATTAAGCGGGGCGGACGTTAAGAGCGGGCGCAGACGCTTGCAGACTTGCCGCAAACGGATCCCTTATACTGGGCTGTGCTTTAGGGCACCGAGCCGACACCCATCTCAACGCCTCCGCCGAAACGGATGCAACTGTCCGAACCCGGCATACGCACGAAGCCCGCGCCGAATTCAGAGCAGGACGCAGTGGCGCGGGGACGCCCCAATGGCTTTTGCCCGGCGGCGTGACCTGGCTTTGCGGCGTGCGGGCGCTGGCGCGGCGTTTTCGTTTCCATCTGCTGCGCATACGCGGCGGAGATCAGTGCGGCGGAGATCATTGCCATCGCGATCGATCGGAAAACATGTGCGAAAGCTTGATGCATCGTCGTCAACTCCGGACGGGTCGATGAAGCGAGCAGGTGCGGTTAACGCTGCTGCGCGTCCGTGCGCTGCACCCGGATGCGCGTATTGTTACGACCGCCGGCAAAGACCTCATGGCGCGCGGTGTTGACGAACATCAGGCGGTCGCCGTCGGAGATGCGGGCTTGCAGCGCGTAGGTGCGGCGCGGCTCGATCTTGGTGATGTCGAAGCGCAGCCGGTAGCGGATCGGGCTGCCGGTGGCGCCGCTAATGCGATCTTCGGCGATCACCTGCGCAGGCGCATCGGCGAGGGAGATATCGACGAGTTGCACGACAACGGTCGCCTTCGGCGGCAGCGTTATGCGTTCGCGATAGTTCACGGTTCCCATCAGCATCGTCTCGCGCGCAACCGCATTTGCAGCGGGCAACAGCAACGGCGTGGCGAGAAGTCCGATAATACCGCGTCGTGAAATCATGATGGTCTCCGGTTTCGTTTCATGACCCGGAAATTAAGGGATCACTCAACGTTTGTCAGTCCCCGGCGAGGGAACCCGGAAAGGCGCTGCGGAGGTAGCCAGTTAGCCATTATGGAATTGATGCGCCCCAGCTTCGCGCCGTCTGCACGATCCAGTCTTTGTATAACGTGAGCGGGGTCACGCCGGTGAGGCCGCCGCAGCCGGCAGAATTGTTCGCGCCCGTCGACCAGCTCACCACGCCGGCGATGACGCTACGGCCATCCTGATCCTCAAATGCGGGCGCGCCCGAATCGCCGGTGCAGGCGCCCATACCCGAGCTTCTGTTCAGGGTCTGCGGATCCACCAGGCGCACCTGCAACGTGCCGGGCTTGCCGGTGACCGCGAGCGGCGCCGCCCGGACGGTGCCGACGCCGGTTTCGCTTTCCGCAATTGTCGATCCGATACCGACGACGGTGAAGCGCGACATGGGTGTAAATGGAATGCGCGGTACGCCCAGAAGCGCTGCCGATTTGCCGGGCATCGGCGCGGACAGGCGCAGCAGCGCGACGTCCGCCGTCGCCCGATGCGCCCCGATGGACTGCGCGTTGTAGCGCGGATGCACCGCGACCTGTTGTGGGGCGATCAGCCGTGGCAATTTCGTTGAGTAGTCGATCACGCGATTGGCCGTGCCCGGCGCGATGCAGTGCGCGGCGGTCAAGATGATGTTCGGTGCGATCATCGTGCCGGTGCAGACGCCACCGCCTGCGGCGACAACCGTGACGATGGATTGCGCAATGCCGCTGCTCGGCGCCGAGCGGCTCCCTACGATGGCATAGGCCGGACCCGACCATGCCGCAGAGTATACCAGACAGGCGGCAAGGTATATTTGACGAAAACTCATGGGTTCATGATTCCCGAATCATGAATCGTGTCAACCATCCCCTTAGCTAAAATATGTCGGCCGGATCGGATTTCGACGCTCGTGAGGAAATGGTCCATCCATGATCAGGGTAATAAAGGTATCCTTGAAATCCCCGATGAAGCCAGGCCAAGTTCTCTCTAGATAGCTGGCAATCTGCGGGCTCCCAAGCATCGGAAACATAAATTTCCACGCAACCACGAAAACGAGCACACAATTAGCGATCTGCACGTCACTCATTTCATCGGATGTCAGGGTATCTTGACGATACAGGCAATCAGGAACCGTCGTGATTCTTTGCGCCGCAGCGAGCGCGATGAATCCCTCGTCGCGAATAATCGTCTTTAACTGGCTTAAGACTTCCGAAATATGTGCCCTGCGAGCGGCAGCCTGCTGTTGCGCGAGCTTCCTTCCGATCGCGCGGCGCACCCGGAGGCAATCTACACCTGATCGGCGAGACGACGAGCGAGATGCTTGACCACGTGCCGGCACGGCTCCGAGTTATCCGCATTTGCCGGCCGCGTTACGG
>JAGVII010000078.1 GCA_020056155.1 Afipia sp. | reverse complement strand
CCTGGAGTTTGACCCGGCAGCATATTGCCCGGCCGAAGATTGCCCGGTTGAACGCCGCCGGGCTTCTGATCCTGACCAGGTCGTCCCAGTCCCGGGGCTCCCGGACGGCCGGCACCGGCTGCAACCGGCAGAACGCCCGGAGGCGGCGTCACCTTGCCCTGACGGATCAGGTTCGCTTTTCGCGTAGCCGACGGCGGCAAGCCCGGCGCAAACGCGGGTCGGGTAACTGCCACATCGCGCGGTCCACCCGGCCGTCCCGGCCGACCTCCCGGCCCGAACTGGCCGCCGGGTCCACCGGGTCTGATGCCACCATCCGGCGGACGCCGGTTGATGACGGTGTTGATGACGTTCCTGTTGTGGATGTTCGTGAACAGGAATCGATTGATCGGCGGCCGCACATAGATGGGCGGACGGATGAAAATAGGGATCGGAATGAAGATCGGCTGCGGCAGATAGAACACGTCGTCGTAGTAAATCGGCGGATCGAGCACGATGAAATCTTCCGGCGGCGGCGGCAGGAAGAACACGGGCACCGGCGGCGGCGGCGCGAATCCGAACACTGGATCGCCGAACATCAGGTAGGGCCGGTACACATACTCGTACTCATAGTCGAGCGGTGGTTCCACGTCGTAGGCATATTCGTCAAAGACCGGCGGCGGCTCGAGCGCCGCAGCGATATTGGCCAGACGACGGCGCGCGTCAGCCGCATGCGGTCCCTTCGGATAGCGCTTCAGATAGGACCAGTAAGCCTGCTGGGTGTTCGCGCGATAGGTCTGCCGCCATGTGATCGCTTCGCGTCGCGCGGCGATGATCGCCCTCACCCGCTTCGCCATCGGATCGTCCGGATAGGCGGCAAGGAACGCCTGGTAGTCGGCGATGGTGTCGCGTTCGAGCGCCGCGATATAAGCATCCTTCGCATCGAGATCACGGATCGGCTTGGATCGCGCTGCTGCGTCCTGATCGGCCTGAACCGGCGGCGCATCCGGCGCGCGCTCGAAAAACACGAAGTCACCTTCGAGCTTCTGCGCATCCCATGGCACCTCGGCGCCCTTGGTCACGTCGTTGACGCGCAGCTTCGTGCGATTGAAAACTTCGGCAAGCGGAATGCCGCCGGTGCGGATCATTTCCGCCAGCGCCTGCGCGTAAGGACCGTAGTTGCCGGTCGGATTAGGTGCCACCGTTCCGGGAGCCGCATTGAACGCGATCAGGCCTTTCGGCTCCGGCTCGATCAATGCAAGGCCGCCGGCAAGCGGCTGGCCTTCTTTCGCGAACGGATGATTGTAGGCCGCGTCGACCACGACGACATTGGCCTTCAACGGCAATGCCGACAACTGGCGGACGTAATCGCCGATGCGCAGGCCCTCGACCGGAACGTCGGTGTCGCGCGCCATGGCTGCATCGACGGGCACGAAGTAGTTCTCGCCCGCGAGTTGCAGGCCGTAGCCCGCGAGATAAACCATCGCGACGGTGTTCGGCCCCGCCTTCTGCGCCTTCTGGATGAAATCGCGGAACGTCTGCCGCAGCGTCTCGCCGTCGAGGTCGCGTGCGCCGACCACATCGAACCCTGCCGCCTGCAATGTCTGGGCGATCAGGCCCGCGTCGTTGGCGGCCGTCGCCAGCGGTGCGCTTTGGTAATTGCCGTTGCCGATAACCAGCGCGATACGGGTTTGCTGGCCCTGCGCGGGTGGCGGGGTTTGCGCGTGAAGCGCCGATGTCATGGCAGCGAAAGCCAGTCCTGCCGCAAAAAGCCTGATCATCCCGCGCATAAATGTCCCTCGTTCAGCCCAACGGCGCAGTCAAACCCGCGCCGTCTGAACAGAGTTTGAACAAAAGGTAGTCGGAATAAGGCAGCCGGGCGGGCTGCGCGCAACGGTCACACAGTCTGAACGTCTACCACCCCGGAAACCGCCTTGATCGCACCGGCGATCTGGGGCGAGACCTTGAACCGGCCCGGAAGCTTCAGCTCCACCTCGGTTTCGAGATCGAGCATCATCACCAGCGTG
>JAGVII010000618.1 GCA_020056155.1 Afipia sp. | reverse complement strand
TGGCGCAGCAGCGACAGCACGACATAGGTCAAGAGGTTGAGCGAAAGGCTCCAGAACACGCCGTGAATCAGCGGCGTCATCTCGGTGCCGAGCAGCGCGCGCGGCCGAAGCGCGGCGATGCCGAACAGCCCTTCCTTCAGCCAGACCGCGCCGCGCGGATCGACTTCGGCGAAGCTTGGCAGAAACAGCGTATAGGCCCACACCGCAAAGCCGATCAGCATGCCGCCCATGGCGCCGCGTGCGGTCGCGCGCCGCCAGAACAGCCCACCGAAAAAGGCCGGCGCGAGCTGCGCGACGGCGGCGAATGACAGCAGGCCGATGGCGGCAAGCTGCGCATTACCCAGCGCGTGATAGTATAAATAGGCCATCGCCATGATGACGAAGATTGCAACGCGCCGGACCTTGAGCAGGAAGCCGCCGAAGTTCGCCTTGCCGTCCTGCGATGACGGTTTCCGTTTCAGCGCCAGCGGCATGATGATGTCGTTCGAAACCATGATGGCGAGTGCCACGCATTCCACGATCACCATGGCGGTGGCGGCCGACAGGCCGCCGATGAACACGATCACGCTGAGCGACGTCGCCTTCGCCTCGATCGGCAGCGCCAGCACGTACATGTCGCTGTTCGATGCTCCGAACGGAAAGGTCACGAGACCGGCGATGGCGATCGGAATCACGAACAGGTTGATCGCGATCAGATAGAGCGGAAACAGCCAGCGCGCGCGGCGCACCTCGGCCTCGGTCGAGTTCTCGACGACGCTGACGTGGAACTGCCGCGGCAGCAGCATGATCGCCAGAAACGACAGCAGCGTCATGGCGAGGAAATTGCCGATCGACGGTGTGGCCTCGATGGCGCGCACCGCCTCCGGCGTCTTCATGGCGCGTTCGATCAGTTCGACCGGCCCGAACATGAAAAACGTGACGAACACGCCGGCGGCGATGAACGCCACCAGCTTGACCAGCGATTCCGTCGCGACCGCCAGCATCAGGCCGTGCTGGTGCTCGGTCGCGTCGGTCTGGCGTGTGCCGAACAACACTGCGAAAGCTGCCAGTGTAATGGTGACGATGAAGGCGATATCGCCGATGTAGGGAATGCTGGAGACGTCCTGATCCTGATTGAGGATCGTTTCCAGCGATGACGCCACGGCCTTCAACTGAAGCGCGATGTAGGGCACCGAGCCGATGATGGCGATGGCGGCGGCGGTGGCGGCTACGGCCTGGCTCTTGCCGTAGCGCGCGGCGATGAAGTCGGCGATGGAGGTGATGTTCTGCGATTTCGCCAGTTGAATGACGCGCATCAACAGCGGGGTGCAGAACGCGATCATCAGGATCGGGCCGACATAGATCGCGAGAAACTCGACGCTGGTTCGCGTCGCAAGCCCCACCGAGCCGAAGAATGTCCATGACGTGCAGTAGATCGCGAGCGACAGCGGATAGATGATGGTACCGAGGCGGCCGCGCTGAACCTGCGTCAGCCGCTCGCCATAGCTCGCGACGACGAACAGAAGGCCGATGTAGCCGAACGCGGCTGCGATCACGCCCCAGTCATGCAGCATCGAAACGGTCCCTGCCGTCGCCTGGTGCCGTTTGGGCAAGATCCTCTCCGAAAGCCGGTTTCGGCTTTTCGGGGTCTGCCTGCGGTCACGGCTGGCTGCGACCTTAGCCCGATCCGCCGCCGGACGCATCCGGGCTTCGGCCGAGGCTGTCTGGCGAACGAAGATGTTGGCGGATTGGCCGAATCAGCATATACACGTAAAAGTTGCAATACTGATGTAGCGCACCAAAGGAGCCGGCCGATGGGTCAGATGCTGCCTTTCGTCATGCAGGATGCCCCGGTTGTCGTTGTGGATGACGACCCTTCCGTCCGCGATGCCCTGCTGCTGTTGTTGAGAATAGACGGGTTCGAGGCGAGGGCGTTCGCGGATGGCGAGTCGTTCTTCGAAGCGCTGCAAACGTTCACGCCATCCTGTGTGATCCTCGATCTTCAACTTCCGGGCCGCTCCGGGCTCGCAGTGCTGAAACAGCTGGCCGACACCCGGTTCGCGCCGCCGGTGTTCGTCATCTCCGGTCAATCGGATATCGCGATGGCCGTCGCAGCCATGAAGCTCGGCGCCGTGGATTTTCTCGAGAAACCGTTTTCGGCGGGAGCCATGATCGACCGGGTGCGAGAAGCCGTCCTGATCTATCGCGGATCGATGGTAGGGAGGATCGACGGTCTCGCCGATTTCCCCGGCCTCGCGCTTTTGACACGGCGCGAACGGGAAGTGTTGGCGCAGGTCACGCACGGCGCGTCGAACAAGGAGGCGGGACGGCGGCTCGGCATCAGCCCCCGCACCATCGAGGTCCACCGTGCGCGGATCATGGACAAGCTGGGTGCGCGCAACGCTGCCGACCTGATGCGGATCGTGTTGTCGAACACGCCCGTACGGCAGCGCGCCAAAGCCGTTTAGCGCGGGAAGATCGCAGTTATAAGCCTATTCAGCCGCCATGGGTTTGGCATGCAGCGGCAGACCAAGCTGTTCCCAGACATGGACCAGTGCCTCGGCGAGGTCGTCAATCAGCGCGTCCTCGTGATACGGCGACGGGGTGATGCGCAGACGCTCCGTCCCCTTGGGCACCGTCGGATAGTTGATGGGCTGGATGTAGATGCCGTGCTGTTCGAGCAGCAGATCGCATGCTTTTTTGCAGCGCTCCGGATCGCCCACGAACAACGGGACGATATGCGTATCGCTCGACATCACCGGCAGGCCGGCGGCGATGAGAATGGCCTTGAGCCGCGCCGCGCGGTCCTGATGACGCTCGCGTTCCCAATTCGATGACTTCAGGTGCTTGATCGCGGCAGTCGCGGCCGAGCAGATCGCGGGCGGAAGTGCGGTGGTGAAGATGAAGCCCGGCGCATAGGAGCGCACGGCATCGACCATTTTGGCGCTGCCGGCGATATAGCCGCCGAGGCAGCCGAACGCCTTGGCCAGCGTGCCTTCGAGAATATCGATCCGGTGCATCACGCCGTCGCGTTCGGCAATACCGCCGCCGCGCGGGCCATACATGCCGACCGCATGAACTTCATCGACATAGGTCATCGCGCCATAACGCTCGGCGAGATCGCAGATCTTCGCCAGCGGCGCGACGTCGCCGTCCATCGAATAGAGGCTTTCGCAGACGATCAGCGTCGGGCGGCCCGGATTGGCGCGCAGCAATTCTTCGAGATGCGCGACGTCGTTGTGGCGGAATACAAGGTACTGGGTGCCGGACTGGCGGATGCCCTCGATCATCGAGTTGTGGTTCAGCGCGTCAGACAGAATCAGGCAGTTTGGGATCAGCTTCGCCAGCGTCGCGATGCCGGTCTGGTTGGACACATAGCCCGAGGTGAAAACCAGCGCCGCTTCCTTGCCGTGCAGATCGGCCAGTTCGTGCTCGAGCTGGATCAGGGAATGGTTGTTGCCGGCGATGTTGCGGGTGCCGCCGGCGCCGGTGCCGGCACGGGTCGCGGTTTCGACCATCGCGCCCACGACTTTCGGATGCTGCCCCATGCCGAGATAGTCGTTGGAGCACCACATCACGATGTTGCGCTGTCCCTTGGGCGAGTGCCAGACCGCGTGCGGGAAGCGGCCAGCGATCCGCTCCAGATCCGCGAAAACGCGGTAGCGCCGCTCGTCATGAAGCCGCCCGAGGGCATCGCCGAAGAACTTATTGTAATCCATCACAAAAACCCTGGATGGGAACCTGGAATTCGGCGGTCGGGCCGAGGCCTT
>JAGVII010000096.1 GCA_020056155.1 Afipia sp. | reverse complement strand
GGCAACTGCGACATCAAGGATCTGTCGCGCGGCTCGAAGATCTATTTCCCTGTCTACGTTTCGGGTGCGGGTCTCTCGATGGGCGATCTTCACTTCAGCCAGGGTGACGGCGAGATCACGTTCTGCGGCGCCATCGAGATGGCTGGCTGGCTGCATATCAAGGTCGATGTCATCAAGGACGGCATGGCGAAGTACGGCATCAAGAATCCGGTGTTCAAGCCATCGCCGATGACCCCGAATTACAAAGACTTCCTCATCTTCGAAGGCATCTCCGTCGACGAAGCCGGCAAGCAGCACTATCTGGACGTGACGATTGCCTATCGTCAGGCATGTCTCAACGCCATCGAGTATCTCAAGAAATTCGGATACTCCGGCGCTCAGGCGTATTCCATTCTCGGAACAGCGCCAGTGCAGGGACATATCTCCGGCGTGGTCGATGTCCCGAACGCGTGTGCCACACTGTGGCTTCCGACGGAGATCTTCGATTTCGACATCATGCCTTCGTCAGCAGGGCCGATCAAACACATCAAGGGCGGCATCGACATGCCGCTGTCACAAGACAAATAGCTCCTTGCGACGTGGAGGCGGTATATCTGGCCGCTTCCACGTGTGCGGGATTGAGAACAACAGGGCAAACCGAGGGAGACGGGCTGTGCCGGTTTACGAATATCTTTGCAACGATTGTGGACCATTTACCGATATGCGGCCGATGTCCGAGTTCGAAGCGCCGCAGGATTGTCCTCATTGCGCGGTGGAGGCGCCGCGGGTCATCCTCACCGCGCCGCGCTTCTCGTGCATGCCAGCGGAGAAGCGGAAGTCGCATGCGATCAATGAGCGCAGCGCCAACGCGCCGAAGACGCTGAACGAATACAAGGCCTCGCATGGACCGGGCTGCGGTTGCTGCTCGAGCAAACCATCCCGTCTTGTGACGAAAACCCGCGGCGGAGCCAAGAGCTTTCCGACGGCTCGCCCCTGGATGATCAGTCACTAGTATCTCATTCGGCGACGCGGCTCGTGGCCGAAACGACAAGGCTCCATGTAGGCGAGCGACGTCCGAGGCGCAGCCTGGCTGACGCCCGCATAGATGCCGCGCTATTGTTCGTATGCGATCAGGTGTTGCGAGATATCGTCAGCCGCGGCTTTCAGGGCGGGCATGAATGTCTTGAATAGAGCTTTTGGAGAATGGCGCGCGAGATTTGTGGACAGGTTGATCGCAGCGATCGTGCCGTTAGCGCCATAGATTGGAACGGCCATGCCGAACGCGCCAAGTTCGAGTTCTTCGGCAACCAGGCTCCAGCCCTGAGCGCGGACCTTTTCGATTTCATGTTCAAGCTTGCGAACGTCGGTTACCGTCGTCCGTGTCCATTGGCGCCGTTCCGAATGGGCGAGTACTGCCGAGCATTCCTCTTTTGGCAGCCCGGCGAGAAGCACACGCCCCATCGATGTGCAGAATGCCGGAATGCGGCTTCCGGTAATCAGCCCCCGTCGCAACACGCTCGTGACTTCGGCGCGTGCGATGTAGAGGACATCTGCGCCGTCCAGTACAGAGATGGCTACGACCTCGTCAGTCTTGCGGGATAGCGTTTCGATCACGGGCTGCGCCACCTCCCGCAGTGACAGTGACGACAGATACGCAAAACCCAGTTGGAGAATGCGTGGGGTCAGCATGAAGTCGTCACCGTCCTGGCGCGCCATTCCGAGCGTGACCAGCGTGTACAGGAGGCGGCGCGCGCCGGCCCGCGGCAGATTCGTTTGTCGTGCGACATCGGTGAGTGTCAGCTTGCGGTGATAACCAAACGCGGAAATGACCGCGAGACCCTTTGCGAAGGCTTCGACAAAGGTGTCACTGCCGCCCGGCCATTTCGAGATATCTGTCCATGGATCGCTGACGCGTGCTGTCATTGCCAAACCTCTCGGCTGCGGCTATCGTTGTTCGATAGTCGACAGTAAGTTCGACAGTCGAACAATGAAAGAGGAAATGTCATGCGGCGATCACTTAATTTTCTAAACATTCTGGCTCTTGGCACGGCCTGTATCGCGGCTTCAATCGCCTCGGCCAGCGATTTTCCGAGTCGGCCGATCAAGATCGTCGTACCTGCCGCTGCAGGTGGTCCCACGCACATCACCGCGCAGATGCTCGCGGAAAAAATGCAGGTGTCGCTCGGCCAGCCGGTCATCGTCGAGCCAAAGCCCGGCGCGGGAAACAACCTTGGCGCGGAGTTTGTCGCGAAAAGCGCACCCGATGGCTACACGCTCCTGTTCGCCACCACAGGAACGCACGCGATTAATCAGACATTATTCAAGAAGTTGCCGTTCGATCCGATCAAGGATTTCGAGCCGGTTTCGCTGGTGGTGCAATATCCGCTGATGCTCGTCGTTGCGTCGGACCTGCCGGTAAAATCGGTCAAGGAACTGATCGATTACGCCAAGAAAAATCCCGGTAAGCTCAATCGCGCGTCCGGTGGAATGGGTACGTCGATGCATCTGTCGGGCGAGCTGTTCGTCAAGCAGGCCAACATCGACGCGCCTCACATCCCATACAAAGGCAGTGCGCCAGCACTCAACGACCTTATGGGCGGACATGTGCAGTTGATGTTTGACTCCATGATTACCACCATGCCGCTTGTCGAGGGCGGCAAGCTGCGCGGGCTGGCCGTCACAGGCAAGAAGCGCTCTCCGTTGCTTCCTGACGTGCCTACCATAGCTGAAAGCGCGCTGCCGGAGTACGAGGCGACCGGCTGGACCGGCATTGTGGTGCCTGCCGGGACCCCGCGGGATGTCATCAAGAAACTGAACCGCGCGATCGTCGAAGCGATTAAGTCCCCCTCGGTGCAGGAGGCGTTCAGGAAGCAGGCTGCAGAACCTGTCGGCTCGTCACCTGAAGAGTTCGCTGCATTCATTCGCAAGGAAACCGATAAATGGGGGGTGACCATCCGCGCTGCGGGCATTAGCGCCGACTGATCGTCGCAATCCTCCATTCCAGAATCGGAAGAACGCTTATGCTTCAGTCTTTAGTCTCCGAGAAGAAGGTCGATTGTGACGTTCACGTCACACTACCGACAACCGCAAAATTGGTGCCGTACCTCGACGATTACTGGCGCGAGCAGGTTACGACGCGTGGGATCGATGGTCTGGAACTAACCAGCGATATTTCGAACATCAGTCCGGCCTTGCGGCCGGACTGGAAGATGAGCAGCGATGTCCAGACCGTCCGGACGTTGGCGCTGGAACCATTCGACACCGATATCGCCATCTGCAACTGCCTTTACGGCGCTCAGGCGGTCTACAATGCAGACCTCGCCGTGGCGTTGTGCGGTGCGATGAATGATTGGCTCGCCGAGGAGTTTCTGGGCAAGGATGAACGGCTGCGCGGCTCGATCGTCCTGCCCTGGCAGCATCCGGAGAAGGCAGCGTTGGAAATTGAACGGCTCGCATCCGACCGGCGGTTTGTTCAGGTATCAATGATCGCCATGGGTGAGATGCCGCTCGGCCGCCGCGCCATGTGGCCGATCTATGCGGCCGCGGAAGCCCATGGTTTGCCGGTCGGAATTCATTCCGGCACAACTTATCGGTTCGCGCCGTGGACCAATGGCTGGCCTTCCTATCACATCGAAGATCAGGTCGCGCAAAGTGTCGGTGTGCAAACGCAATTGCTCAGCCTGATTGCCGAGGGTGTGTTTGAGGAATTCCCTAAGCTGAAGGTC
>JAGVII010000436.1 GCA_020056155.1 Afipia sp. | reverse complement strand
TTCGCGCCGGGCATTTTGTTTCTCCGTTCGTCCCCGCGGAAGCGGGGACCCAGACTGGATTCCTGCTTACGCGGGAATGAGCGGAGAGAGACCACGCAGCGTGAATTCTACCACTTCAGATCCTGCATCAGCGCGAGCGGCGGTTTTGCGTCTCCGAACAGCCGCCGCACCGAGAATTCGTCGGCGACATCGAGGCCCTCGAAGTCCACGGCGTGGATGCCGCGGGTCAGGAACAGGCAGTCCAGTCCCATCAGGTTCGCGCCGGTGAGATCGGTGCGCACGGAATCCCCGATCGCAAGGATGCGACTGGCCGGCGTGGTGCCGCCGCGCTTTTCCGCCGCGAGTTCAAGCGCACGGTCGTAGATCGGCCGGTGCGGCTTGCCGTAGAAAATCACGTTGCCGCCGAGGCTGCGATAGAGTTCGGCGATGGCGCCAGCGCAGGTGATCAGGCGATGACCGCGCTCGACCACCATGTCCGGGTTCGCGCAGACGAAGGTGAGATTGCGCTTGAGCGCCTCTTCCATCATGCCGCGATAGTTTTCCTCGGTCTCGACCTCGTCGTCGTATGGACCGGTGCAGACGATGTATTCGGCGTTCTCAAGCGTCGTGAACTTGACGTCGAGGCCGCGGAACATCGGATTGTCGCGCTCCGGTCCGATTTGCAGCAGCGGCTGTTCGAGATGCGAGGCCACGAAGTTGCGCGTCAGGTCGCCCGACGACACGATGGCGTCGTAGGTCTCGTCGGAAATCTCCATCTTGCGCAACTGGCGCTGCACGGAGTCGGCCGGGCGCGGCGCGTTGGTAATCATGATCACCGTGCCGCCCTGCGCGCGGAACGTTTGCAGCGCCTTGCAGGCGTCGGGAAATCCATGAACGCCGTCGTGGATCACGCCCCAGACGTCGCTGAGAATAACGTCCACGCCGCTGGTGAGGTCACGCAGACGGTCGGCGAAACGCAAGGCAGTCACGTCAGGTAAAGTCATGGAAATGGATCACTTCTGTGCGGAGGCTTATTTCTGCGCGGACGCACGTCGCGCTAGCGCGGCATTGCCGGTGACGCGGGGAGCCTCGGCTCGTGCGTCGAATTTGGCGTCGGCCTTTTCTTCTTTCCGGGCAGGGGCGTCAACCGTTGAAGCAGCAGATGTAGCGGGTTCCGTGGGGGTGGTTGCGCCTTCCGGCCGCAGCGGGCGGGGCGGCGCGAACAGGAAGCCCTGGCCGAAACGGACATCGTAATCCAGCAGATCGACCACCGCGCGCTCGCCCTCGATCCGCTCGGCGACCAGATCGATCCCGAAGCGCCCGAGCAGGTCGGACAGGTCGGCGGCGTGAATATCGGCGGTCGACAGTTGCTTCTGGTCGAGCAGCATCGCCGCCGGAACCTTGATGAACTTGACGCCGCGATCGGCGAGTTCGCGCGGATCGAGCCGCAGGTCGGTGACGTTGTCGACCGAGAAGCCGTATCCGAGCCGTTGCAGCGCCGCGAGATGCTCGCTCTCCACCGGGCCGAGATGGCGGAACGTGTCCTGCTTGAATTCGAGAACCAGCGACGGCGCCAAGATTCTGTTCGCTTCGAGAAAGTCCAGGCATTGCCCGAACACCGAGGGATTGGTCAGCGTCGCGCCCGAGACGTTGCAGAACACGCCGACGTCTTTCGAGCGCACCATCAGCCGTCGCAGCACCTGCACGCAGCGAAGCATCACTGTGTGATCGATCTGGCCCATCAGGCCGGCGGCTTCCGCCGTGCCGACGAAGTCGTTCGCGGTCAGCAACTGCTCATTGTCGTCGCGCAGCCGCGCCACGGCTTCATAGAACCGCACCTTGCGCTGGGGCAGCGTCACCATCGGCTGCAGGAACAGGTCGATGCGGTTGGCCTCGATGGCGTTTCTCACCGCGACGAGAAGCTGGGCATTGGTCGGAGTTGCGGGCGGCGGAGTCATATCGGCCGCAGGCGCGCCGGCGGTTGCCGCAGGGGTGTCCTCGAATGGAGTGTTTGCAGCAGGAGTGGACACCGGCGGTGTTTCGCTCGCCACGGCGGCCGGTTCGGCAACCTGCCGGACGATGGTCGCAGCGTTCGCGAGAATTTCGTCATGGGCCGCGACGGATGAAGCGAGTTGCTTGACCAGCGATCCAAGCTCGCTGATTTCGCCCGCCACGGTCTGGACGCGTTCCTGTCCGTTGGCGTCGGTCGCGGAGAGACGGGTTTCGATGGCGCTCATGCGGCGCCCGAATTCGGCGACTTGCCGCGCGAGGTCCGCGGTGCCGCGCGACAGGTCGGCGATCTGGCTGCCGACATCGGTGCGGTCGCGCAGGCGCATCGAGACCGCGTTGTAGAGAATGAGGAAGGTCAGTGCCGCCAGCGCGATGATGGCGGATTCGATCACGGTCAGCCCCGCCAGCGAATACAGCATCAGGCCGAGCGACGCTGCGATCAGCACCATGCAGATGGCGATGAAAATCGTCGATATGCGGATCATGAAGCCTGCCCAACCCCGAACGGGACTGAGCTTAGCATCAAGATTGATTCGGAGCGAAGTTCTTCCCCTCTCCCCTTGTGGGAGAGGGTGGTTTCGAGCGCAGCGAGAAACCGGGTGAGGGGGTCTGGCGATGAGGCAAAGACCCCTCACCCGGCTCGGTTTCGTTTCACTCAACTTCGCCACCCTCTCCCACAAGGGGAGAGGGTTATTACGTCTCCTCACGCCACCGCGCGGATCACCCTGGCGATCTTGTCCATGATCTCGCCGACCTGGCTTTCCGAGATGATCAGGGGCGGGGTCAGGCAAAGGGTATCGCCGGCCACCCGGATCATCAGGTCGTGATCGTGGAACGCCGAGTCCAGCGCCTCGAAGCCGCGCTTGCCGGGACCGTCCTTGTTCGGCGCCAGGTCAATGCCCGCGGTGATGCCGACGGTGCGGATGTCCACCACGTTCGGCTCCTTGCGGAGATTCATCACGGCGTCGGCCCATGCCGGTTCCATCGCCCTGGCCCGCTCGAACAGGCCTTCGTCGCGATAGACGTCGAGGGTGGCCAGACCCGCGGCGCAGGCCAGCGGATGCGCCGAGTAGGTGTAGCCGTGGAATAGTTCGATGACGTGCTCAGGGCCCTTCATGAAGGAATCGTAGATCGCATCGCGGATCAGAACACCGCCCATCGGCACTGCGCCGTTGGTGACGCCCTTGGCGAAGGTGATCATGTCGGGCAGCACGCCGTAACGCTCCGCCGCGAAGGCATAGCCGAGGCGGCCGTAGCCGGTGATGACCTCGTCGAAGATCAGCAGGATGCCGTGCTTGTCGCAGATTTCGCGCAGCCGCTTGAGATAACCCTTCGGGGTGGCCAGCACGCCGGTCGATCCCGCCATGGGTTCGACGATGACGGCGGCAATGGTGCCGGGGCCGTGGATGCCGGCGATGCGCTCAAGCTCGTCGGCGAAATGCGCGCCATACTCCGGCTCGCCCTTGGTGAAGGCCTGCTTCTCGCGGTCATAAGTGCTCGGCAGATGGTCGACGCCGGTCAGCAGCGTTCCGAACATTTTGCGGTTGTTGACCATGCCGCCGACGGAAATGCCGCCGAAGCCAACGCCGTGATAACCGCGCTCGCGGCCGATCAGCCGGGTGCGGCCGGCTTCGCCACGGCCGTTGTGATAGGCGAGCGCCACCTTCAGCGCGGTATCGACCGCTTCTGAACCGGAGTTGCAGAAGAACACATGCTCCAGCCCCTTCGGCGCGAGCGCGGCGATGCGGCTGGCGAGCTCGAAGGCCTGCGGATGGCCGAACTGGAACGGCGGCGCGTAGTCGAGGGTGGCGGCCTGCTTCTGGATCGCGTTCACGATCGGATCGCGGCCGTGGCCCGCGTTGCTGCACCACATGCCCGCCGCGCCGTCGAGAACGTTGCGGCCGTCGGTGGTGAAGTAATGCATGTCCTTGGCGCCGGCGAGCATGCGTGGCCGGGCCTTGAATGCCCGGTTCGCCGTGAACGGCATCCAGAAGGCATCGAGATCGTTCGGTGTCGC
>JAGVII010000700.1 GCA_020056155.1 Afipia sp. | reverse complement strand
GGGCGTGTTGCATTCCGATAAGAAAGCCGAGGCCTAGAATTCCGAACATTCGCGTGACGATCTCATGTGACGGAGCCGACCTTAAACCATACCGGCCCGCTGCAAAGCACTTTGTCAGAATTGACCCGCCACGGTGAGCCGGACCGCGAACGGCTCGACGGGATGCAGGACGCGGTCCATCACGCCGGTCTGACAGACCGCGGGCGGCGGCGGAGCGCCGGACCCGCATTGCGTATACAACGCATCGGTCTTCAGCAGCGATCCGTAGGCATAGGTGATCTGGTCGGACTTGCTGTCGGTCAGATTGTAGGCATCGAGCTGGATGCGCCAGCCGTTGTCAAACCGGTATCCGACCTGTCCATTGAGAAGACCGGTGGCCGGCGACATGAAGGCGCCGTCTTCGGTCAGCGGGCGCGGCCCGAAATAGCGATAGCGCAGCGCGCCGAACCAGCCGGTTTTCTCGCCGAGCCTGATGCTCGCAGAGGCGATCATGTTCGGCGCGCCGGGAATGTAGTTGCCCGGCGCGTTGCCGATCTGCGCCTCCGGATAACCCGCCAGTTCGGCATAGGCCGCCGCCTGAGCCGAGTTATCGCCGCGAAACCGCGCGTGGGTGATGGCAAGATCGCCGTCGATCTGCAGCCATGACACCGGCTTGTAATGACTGCTCCACTCGACGCCGTAGCGGCGGCTCGGGCGGCTCGCTTCGGTGTCACCCGCATCGCCGACGAACAGAATCTCCGACGCCGAATCGAACACAAACAGACTGAGCGAACTGTCCAGGCCGGGAATGAACCGGGTGCGGACGCCGACCTCGGCCCCGCGCGTCTTGACCAGGAACGGCGATGCATCCACCGGTGTCCCGTCATTCGACGAGGATTCCTTGATCGTCACGCCGCGTGCGTCGTTGCTGTGAAAACCTTCACCCGCGTTGAGGAACAACTCCGTCTTCGCGAACGGCCCGAATACGATGCTCAGCTTTGGACTGCCGATTGATGCATTGGCGTTGCCGGAGTTCGACGGGGTCAGAAACGAATTGACGTTGGTGGTGTAGAAATCGCCGCGATAGCCGAGGGTGGTGCGCATCCAGTCGCTCCAGTGAACGGTGTTCTGGACAAAGAGTCCGACGCTGCCTTCCTTCACCTTGTCGCTGCGCGTGCCGGACAGGAACCGCCGCTGCCAGGTGTTCGACAGCCCGACCTTGATGTCGTCGTAACGGCTCTGGACGCCGATCTCGGTCTGCATCGGCAGGCCGGCAACCGCATGATTGAAGGTGTGCGAGGCGTTCACTCCGGCGAGAACGCGATCGTCGCGCTGATGAAACTGGTCGCCGAGAACAGGGTTGTCCAGAAAGAACGTGAAGTTGTTGTAGAGATCGAGCGAGCTTTTGATCGCATAGAAATTGATCTTCGACGACCCGTTCCTGTCGCTCTGCGCCCATCGTCCGGACAGCGAGAAGCGGTCGGAGTTGCCGCCGTCGGTCGGATCGAGCGCGCCGTAACGGCCGACGAGTCCCGAGGTGATGGCACGGAGCGGAATCTGGTCGGTCGAATTCCAGCGATTGGAATAGGCCATGCCGGTCAGCGAGAACCCGTTGGCTACGGTGCCTTCCGTGTAGCGCACCACGGCGTTCAGCTTGCGCAGCTTGTCGGGATTGTCCCACGGACCATTGTAGGTATTGGCCTCTCCGGCGATCAGCAGATTGCCGTTGCCCGCCTTGGTCGAGGTGATCCCGAGCGCGCGGCGATAGCCGAAGCTGCCGACGGTCGCCAGCGCCATCGACTTCTGAATGGTATCGATCAGTCCGACATGTATCGAACCGACCGACGAGAAGTCGCCCTCGTCGGCGAAGTACGGTCCCTTGCGCACATTGACCGACCCGATCAGTTCCGGGATCAGGAAGTTCAGATCGGCATAACCCTGTCCGTGGCCGTGGGTGCGCATGTTGACCGGCATGCCGTCGACCGAGATCGCCAGATCCGTTCCGTGATCCAGATTGAAGCCGCGCAGAAAGTATTGATTGGCTTTGCCGTCGCCGCTGTGCTGCGTGACCATGAGACCGGGCACGACTTCCAGCGCCTCGGCAGGCCGCGAAAACGGCCGCGCGTTGACCTCAGCGCCAGTGAAGTTCTGTTCGCTGGCGGCCGCGACCGGCACTTGATCGGCATCCGCGCTCGCTTCACCGCCCGTGTTGGCGGGTGCCGGACGCGGCGCCGTTCTGCGCTCCTGCCGAACACGGGGCGTCACCACATCGACAGCAGGCAGCGGCGACGCGGCCGGCGCATCGGCGCTTTGCGCAACCGCGGCCTGCGGCGCGACGATCAATCCTGCAACCGCGATCCCGAGCGCCGCCGATGTCCGGCGAGAGCCAT
>JAGVII010000594.1 GCA_020056155.1 Afipia sp. | reverse complement strand
CAACGACGGGCGGCAGCCCCATGAAGGCGTTGACGAACACCACAATTGCGCTTCGTCCCGGAAAACGCATCAGCGCAAGCAAAGCACCCAGCGGCAAGCTTACGAGTGCAGCAAGCACCACTGCAGAAAGGCTGACGACCAGCGACAATCTGACAATGGCGAACAGGGTCGCATCGCCGCTAATGATCAGTTGCCAGGCACTCGACCCGTCCAGCATGACTTTCCTTTCGGGCGTAGTCCTGCATATTTTTCAGCTATGTCAATGAATTGAAAAAGAACATGAGTATGCATATAAATGCAGGATGAATCTGCTAACGACCAGTGAGGCATCCGAATACCTGCGGCTCGGAGAACGCAAGCTCTACGAGCTGGTGGCGGAGGGCGCGATCCCCTGCACCAAGGTGACGGGCAAGTGGCTTTTTCCGCGTGAAGAACTTGATCGATGGGTGCTGTCAGGATTGATGCGCCCTGCCGGCATGGGTTCTGCTGATGCACCCTTGATCGTCGGCGGAAGCCAGGACGCGCTGCTTGAATGGAGCTTGCGGGAATCCGGCTCAGGTCTCGCAACGCTTGTCGAAGGCACTGAGAGCGGCGTCGGTCGCCTGCTGCGTGGAGAAGCAATCGCAGCAGCGATCCATTTCCACACCGAACGTGACCTGCAGGATTCTGGCGAGGACGCCAATGTCTCTGCGGTAAGCGCGCTAGCCACCTTGCATGACGCCGTGCTCGTGGGATTCGTGCGGCGCGAACAAGGCCTTCTGCTCCATCCGGGAAATCCAAGGAACCTTACCAGCATTGCGGAGGTTCTCGCGTCCGGAGCCACGATGGCCGTGAGGCAATCCGGCGCCGGCGCACAGATGCTGCTCGATGCGCTCCTGAAACAGCATGGCGCGAAACCAAAGGATCTGCACCGGCTCGATCCGCCATGCTTGACGGGACCTGATCTGGCGGCGGCAATTCGAGCCGGCAAAGCCGACTGCGGCATCGCGACACGCGCAGCCGCCAAAGCAGCCGGTCTCGATTTCATGCCATTGTTATGGGAAAATTTCGATCTCGTGATGCATCAGCGTGATTACTTCAAGCCGGCCCTGCAGGCGTTGATGAGTTTCATATCGCAGCCCCTTCTCAAACAGCGCGCGAAAGATCTCACGGGCTACGACACCGCGCCGGCCGGCAGGATACGCTATTTCGCCTGACATGCGCGTGCATCCAACGAACCTGTCCCGCATCGGTTTATTGAACACGGTTTTCGTGCTTCGATACGGTTCAGGGACGGATCAAGTTCCAGGGAACCGCCGGTGCGAGAAACCAACCGTCTTGGCAAAAGGCATCTGTTACGTCTCCCGCTCTTGATCGGAGCGCTGATTGCTGTGCTCGGTGCCACGCCCGCTGTCACACAATTGCGGGGACACGGCGGACCGGTTCGCGCGCTGGCGATTTCATCCGACGGGCAGACGCTACTCTCTGGAAGTTTTGACAGCAGCGCGATTCGCTGGTCGCTTGGTCGCGATACCGCCGAACAGGTTCTGCGATTTCATGCCGATGCCGTCAACGCAACCACGCTGCTTAAAGATGGCCGCGCCGCAACCGCAGGCGCTGACGGACAGATAGCGATCTGGAGTCCTGGCAAACAGCAGCCTGACTTTGTGCTTGAGGGCCACACTGCGCCAATCGCGGCGCTTGCATTGTCGCCGGACGGAGCAACTCTTGCGTCGGCTTCTTGGGATCATACCATCAGGCTCTGGCCCTTTGCCGGCGGTCCGTCGCGCGTCCTTCAAGGGCACACACAGAACGTCAACGGAATAGCATTCAGCACTGACGGTAAGACTCTCATCAGCGTCAGCTATGATCTGACCCTCCGCACCTGGCCACTCGACAACGCAGCCGCACCGGCCATTGTCACCCTGCCCACCCCACTCAATTCAATCGTCGCGTCCAGTGACGGTGAGATAGCCGCCGCCGGCGCCGATGGAAAAATCTACTTTCTCGACCGCACAGGCAAGCTCGTCGGCGACGTCGTCGCGGGGCCGATCCCGGTGATCGCGATGGCAATGTCGCAGGACGGCACACTGCTCGCCGCGGCGGACGTTCGCGGATCGGTCGCGATTATCGACCGCAAAGCACGCACGCTTGCTCGCAAGCTGATCGGACCGGGACTTCCGGTGTGGTCGGTCGCATTCATGCCGGACAACGGAACACTTCTCACGGGCGGTGCAGACAGCGTGATCCGGCGCTGGAATGCGCTGACGGGCGAACCGATTGGAGCGACCATTCAGGAAAATCCAAACGATCCGCTTGCCGCCTATGCGGGCGATCGCGGTGCGGAGGTTTTCCGTGCCTGCGTCGCCTGCCATACGCTCACGCCGGACCAGGGCAACAAGGCCGGTCCGACGCTGTCAGGTATTTTCGGACGAAAGATAGCAACCTTGCCGGGTTACAATTTCTCGGAGCCGCTGAAGAAGCTCGATATCGTCTGGACGCCGGAAACAGTGTCCAAACTCTTCGAGATCGGCCCTGCGGCCTACACTCCCGGCACAAAGATGCCCGAACAGCGCATCGGTTCGGACGAAGACCGCAAGGCGCTTGTGCAGTTCCTCGCGCGCGCGACGGTGCCAGCCGTCAAACCCGGCCAATAGCCTTCAAAAGCTCTGCGGCATGCTCCTCCGCGGGGCCGACATTGTTGATGACGACATCAGGTACCGGAGCAACGACCGCTCTGCGGATCCTATCGCCGAGTTGTCCGTCGCTTGGGCGCGCGCGGGCGGCGAGCCGGTCCGCGAGAACATCCGGCGGGGCAGTCACCAAAACTACGGTTACATTGGCGTATGACCTGCGCGCAAATTCGATGATCGTGCGGGATGCATTGACAACGATAGTGCGCCCGTCCCTCACGTCTTGAGCGATCGAATATGGAACTCCATAACGCAGACCGTGCGCTTCCCATTGAAACGCGAAATCGCCGTGAGCCAGCATCTGTCCGAACAGCATCGGGCTGACCGCTTCGTTATTTTCGAATGAGGAGGCTTCCCGCGTTACCACGCGCTGCGGGAACACGATGCTGTTGTCACCGGTACATGCCGCCCGCGCGAGCCCGATCAGCGTGTCCTTGCCGGCCCCGCTCGGACCGACAACGAGAACCAATCGACCCGGCCCAATCAAATCGGTGTTCGAATCTGGCAGTGTTGCGAGGTCGGTCATGCCACCCTGTGCCCTTCGCGCCAGACGCTACGCACGACCGGGAGGTCCTGGGCCATATGTACGCGGATCAAGTCGGCACGCTTGCCAGCGACGATTTCTCCCCGATCGTCGAGGCCGACGGCTTCTGCGGCCGTTTTGGTGACTGTCCGCACCGCCGATGCCAGATCGATCGCCGGCACGTGTTTCGGCAACTGCATCGCCGCCATCAAGAGACTCGAGGGGATGTAGTCCGACGACATGATGTCAAGCAGGCCTTCGCGCGCGAGATCGACTGCGGCGATGTTGCCGGAGTGGGAGCCGCCGCGCACAACATTCGGTGCTCCCATCAAGACGGCGATGCCCGCCTGATGCAATCCGTGGGCGGCCTCCATCGTGGTCGGGAACTCGGCGACCGACACCCGATCGCGGATCGCGTCGATGACGTTCTCCTCGGTCGTGTCGTCGTGACTGGCAAGTGGAATGTTATAACTGTGCGCGAGCGCCACGATCTCACGCATGTTCGCCTCGCTGTAGGTCTTCTGGTAGAAAAACCGGCGCTCAAACATCACATCAAGTTCGGCGTCCGTCAGGCCGCCGCTCTTGCCTCGGTAATAATCGCGCAGCTTGCCCTCGTCGCGGAACTGCCGTTGACCCGGCGTGTGATCCATCAGGGATATCAGTCGCACATCAGGCCTGCCGACCAGTTCCTTGGCCTCCTCCACGACGCTCGGCATCGGAATTTCGCAGCGAAGGTGAAGGAAGTGCTCGGCGCGCAGGAGCTTCGCATCGCGCGCCGAGGAAATCGCCTTGGCCAGAATCTCCGCCTGTCCGTCCACGTCCTCAGCACCCTCCTCGCGCCAAACGCGCAGAGAATCCAGCACTGTTGTGATGCCGCTGGTGGCGAGTTGTCCATCATAGGACACCACCGCCGCAACTGGATCCCACAACACCTTGGGGCGCGGAACATAATGCGCCTCCAGGTGATCGGTGTGCAGTTCGATCAGGCCCGGCATCAGGAGATCGCCGCGCATATCCTCGCCGCGCTCGGGAGCATCTCCCTCGCCGACCTCTGCGATCAGTCCGTTGGCGATTGCGACCCAGCCGCGCTCGATCACGCGGTCATTCAGAACCACCCGGGCATTGCTGAAAATGATGTCTGTTCGTTCGGAAGTCATTCTGTTCCTCTTACGCTGCCGCCGCGAACGACGCCACGTCGATAATCCGATCCGCGATCAGGTTGCGAACCTCGTCGTCATGAACAATCGCCACCATCGCCACGCCCCGCTTCTTTTTCTCTGCGACCAGATCAACCACGATCTTCCGATTAGCCCCGTCGAGCGATGCTGTCGGCTCATCCAGCAGCAGGATCGGCATGTCGGAGATAAAGCCGCGCGCGATATTGACGCGCTGTTGCTCTCCGCCAGAGAAAGTTGAAGGCGGCAAGGTCCAGAGCCGTTCTGCAATATTGAGGCGGCGCAGCAATGCACCCGCCTGTGCACGGGCCTCACTACGGGCAACACCGTTCGCGATCAACGGCTCAGCAACCACGTCGAGCGTCGCCACGCGCGGCACGGCACGCAAAAACTGGCTGACATAGCCAATGGTTCGCCTGCGGACACGCAGAATGTCGCGCGGCTGCGCCGTTGCAATGTCAACCACGGCATCATCGTGGAGCACGGCAATGCGCCCGTGATCGCAGCGATAATTGCCGAAGATCATTTTCAGGATCGACGATTTACCCGCGCCAGAAGGCCCCGACAGCACGACGCATTCACCGGCATTGACCTGCATCGATACGCCGGAAACCACTGGTAACTGCACGCCATTCTGCAGATGCATGATGAAAGTCTTCGAAGCATCGGCGATTTCGATCACTGGAGACATACTGTCCTCACGCCGGCAAAATCGAAGACACAAGAAGCTGGGTGTACGGCTCATGCGGATCGTCAAGGACCTGATCGGTCAATCCCGTTTCGATCACTTCGCCGCCCTTCATCACCATGACCTGATGCGAAAGGAGCCGCGCCACGGCGAGATCATGCGTGACAATGACAATCGCGAGTCCGAGTTCGTTGACCAGTCCGCGCACAAGATCAAGCAGGCGCGCCTGAACCGAAACATCGAGGCCGCCGGTCGGCTCGTCCATGAACACAAGCCGCGGCTCGGTCACAAGGTTGCGTGCAATCTGCAACCGCTGCCGCATCCCGCCGGAATACGTCTTCGGCGCGTCGTCGATCCGGTCGGGAGATATCTCGACCCGACCCAGCCATGACAACGAGGTCTCGCGAATTCGGCCATAGTGCCCCCAGCCGACGGCCATCAATCGCTCGCCGACGTTCGCCCCGGCCGACACGGCCATGCGGAGACCCATGGCCGGATCCTGGTGGACGTATCCCCAATCGGTGCGGAACAGAAACCGGCGCTCAGCTTCGCCAAGGGTCGCAAGATCGCGCGTCACACCGTCGCGCATGCGGTACGAGACCCGGCCTTTGCTTGGCTGAAGCTGGGTCGACAACATCTGCAACAGCGTCGACTTCCCCGAACCGGATTCGCCAACAATGGCGAGCACCTCTCCCGGATACAGCTGGAACGAGACATTCCTGCAGGCAAGCTGCCGGCCATACGATTTGCTCAGGCCTTCACACACAAGAAGAGGCTGATCGTCTTCGCGCACTTATGTCACCTCATGGTCGGCGCCGAAGCCGGCACCCTGATGGCCGTCTGCGCGGCGCGTTTCGCAGTAGTCGGTATCTGAGCAGACGAACATCCGTCCGCCTTTGTCATCGACCACGACTTCATCGAGGTAGGACGCGCCCGAGCCGCACAGCGCGCACGGCGCATCGAACCGGTAAGTCTCGAACGGATGATCCTCAAAATCGAGCGACGTCACTTTGGTGTGCGGCGGGATCGCATAGATGCGTTTCTCCCGCCCCGCTCCGAACAGTTGCAAGGCCGCGCAGTCGTCCATCTTTGGGTTGTCGAACTTCGGCGTCGGCGAAGGGTCCATCACGTAGCGCTCGTTGACCTTTACCGGATAGGCATAGGTCGTCGCGATATGGCCGTGCCGCGCGATGTCTTCATATAGTTTGACATGCATCAGGCCGTACTCGCCGAGCGCATGCATGCGCCGGGTTTCGGTTTCGCGGGGCTCCAGGAAGCGGAGCGGTTCCGGAATCGGGACCTGATAGACCAGAACCTGATTGTCGTTCAGCGCAGTCTCCGGAATGCGATGCCGGGTCTGGATCACCGTTGCATCCGAGGTTACCGTGGTCGTCTTCACTTTCGCCGTCTTCTCGAAAAACTTGCGGATCGAGATGGCATTCGTCGTATCGTCCGACCCCTGATCTATCACCTTCAGGGTATCATCGTGACCGAGGATCGCTGCCGTCACCTGCACGCCGCCGGTGCCCCAGCCGTAAGGCATCGGCATCTCGCGGCTGGCGAACGGCACCTGGTAGCCAGGTATCGCGATGGCCTTCAGGATGGCTCGGCGGATCATCCGCTTGGTCTGCTCATCGAGATAGGCGAAATTGTAAACTGGCGCGTTCATTCCGCGGCCTCCGCGAGCGTGACATCGCTTTCTTTCGCTGCTTCGAATTCTTTGCGCAGCTTTCGCAGCAGGCCAAGTTCGGACTGGAAGTCCACGTAATGTGGCAGCTTGAGGTGTTCGACGAATCCTGTCGCCTGGACATTGTCCGAGTGCGACATGACGAATTCCTCGTCCTGCGCCGGAGATCGCGCCTCCTCCCCGAGTTCACGCGCGCGCAGCGCCCGGTCTACCAGTGCCATCGACATGGTCTTGCGCTCGCTCTGTCCGAAAGCCAGGCCATAGCCCCGCGTAAAGCACGGTGCTTCGGTCGCCGATCCCTTAAACTGATTCACCATCTGACACTCCGTCAGCGTGATCGATCCGAGCGGGAGTGCAAAACCGGCATCTTCCGCCATGAATTCCACTTCAACCTCACCGAAACGAATTTCGCCGGCGAACGGATGGGTCCGGCCGAATCCACGCTGAGTCGAATAGCCTAATGCCAGAAGGAATCCCTCGTCGCCGCGCGCAAGGTTTTGCAGGCGCAGATCACGGTCAGCCGGAAAACCTAGCGGCTCACGCGTCAAATCTCCGATCGGTTGGTCAAGCTTCGCATCAGGCGATGTTTCGATCAAACCATCCGCGCCGAGAATGTCGGTCACGCGCGGCATCGGCGTATTATCCACCTCACCCTGCGCGGGCACAGCTACCGGCGCATCTTGCGTCAATGATGGATCCAGCAGCCTATGCGTGTAATCGAACGTCGGCCCAAGAATCTGCCCGCCGGGAATATCCTTGAAGGTCGACGAGATACGGCGGCGCACGTGCATTGCTGCAGTATTGACAGGTTCGGTCGCGCCAAACCGCGGCAGTGTGGCGCGGAAGGCGCGCAGCAGGAAAATCGCCTCGATCATGTCGCCTCGCGCCTGCTTGATCGCCAGCGCCGCAAGTTCGCGGTCGTAAAGCGACCCCTCAGTCATGACGCGATCGACCGCCAGCGTAAGCTGCTCAGATATCTGAGCGATCGAGAGATCGGGTACAGCCGGATCGCCGCGACGTTCACGTGCAAGTAATTTGTGAGCGTTCTCGATGGCGCGCTTGCCGCCCTTGACCGCAACATACATGGCTCAAGCTCCCTTTGCGGTGACGTGCGTGCTACGCGGCAAGGCAACCAGCTCGGCCCCGCACGTCAGCAGCAAATCCACGCCACGCGGAAACAACGCGCGATTGGCCTGCATCCGCCCGACAAAGTCAGACGGCAGCCCCCCGGCGCGCAACGACACCGTGCCCTTGATGCCTGGACCGCGAAGAATCAGTTCAGGCCCCTCGATCAGCGTATCGACCTGCACAACGAGCGTCGTCGAACGGTCTGGATACTCCGGTGTCCCAGCCGCAAAGGTCTCGAAGTCCGGCAGCGCTGAGCCGCTGTGGATCAGAGCGAAGCTGGCTCGCGATCCGTCAACCACGAGCGGCGCATCGCTCTGAAACCGCAGCCACGCAGCAACCGCGGGATCAGCGTTAAAGTGATCATCGATCCAGACCGGTGTATCGTGATCAAACAGGGAGAGCGCCACCGCAGCAGTTACCGGCATCAAGCAAGACGGTACATCCGCCACCGCGGAAATCGTCTGAATCGAACCGGGCCGGGCCAGCGCATTCATCACGCTACGAAACACCGATTGCGACGACAGCACCGGATCGGGAAGGCCCGCGCCAGAGACAAGACACGCGTGAAGCGTCATCGTCAGCCCTCGCCTCTTACCAGAGTGTAGAAATCGACCCGCGTCGCGGCCGTCTCGGCGGCCTTTTGCCCCCGCGCTGTTTCCCGCTCCTGGCGCAGCGGGGCAACAACTTTTTGTTCGATCTCGGACGCCAAGTCGCCGCTCTGAATCAGCGCATCGCACAGGGCGATCAGCCTGGCCTTCTCGCCATCGCGCCCCAGCACGTAACCAAATCCGACCTCGCCGGACGCGAGACGCACCGCAGCGCGCGACACGCTGGCTTCGCCGAGATTGAACGGCGCGCCATCACCACCGATCCGCCCTCGAACCATGACGAGGCCGCTCTCAGGTCGACGCGCCAACTCGTGTACTGGTAAGTCAACCGCTTCCAGACATGCCGCTATCCGTTCCGTCGGCGCATACGCCAGAACCGACATGGCATCGCGGCGACGGGCCTGCTGCGGATCTATATGGGGTTGGATCATGTGCTTGCCGATTCCAAGTTGTCTATGTTAATAGACAACTTCGTAATGCAGGGCCATGACAATCCGGTGACAATGGAATGATTTTCACACTGCCCCAACACGCAGATCACAGCGAGCGGCGATCATGAGTCTACTCGGCGAAACCAACACCGGCGTGGCGCTGTGGCGGCGCGTGGCGGATTCCATTGAGCAAGCCATCGCCGATGGAACATATGCACGTGACACACGGCTCCCCGGCGAGTTGGAAATCGCGGAAGCCCATCGCGTCAACCGCCATACGGTGCGCCGCGCGCTCGCGGCCCTTGCCGAGCGAGGGCTGGTGCGCGCTGAGCGCGGCAGCGGCACCTATGTCGAAGCGCCGCGCATCGCCTATCCCCTGCGCTCGCGCACGCGGTTTTCTGAGATT
>JAGVII010000539.1 GCA_020056155.1 Afipia sp. | reverse complement strand
GCAAGAGGGAGCGAGACAATACATTTGCGCCTCGCGGCGCTCCATGCCCCTCATATTGAGGGGCGCGAACGAGGCAGGCCTCGCGCGCGCTTGAGGGGCGAAACAAAAAGCTCACCTCGCGCAATGCGCGGGAACGAATGCGCGTGGCTGTTTGATATTTGAATCTGAGGAACGCTGACGGACTGCCGAAGGCAACAGCACATTCGATGTCATGGCCGGGCTTGTCCCGGCCATCCCGATTGCCGAGGCACCGTGCTCAATTCATCGAGATCACCGGGACATAGGCGAGCGAAGCGACGCCGTCCTTCAGACGGCTATGCCCGGTGATGACAACCGGAAAACCGCGCGTGACGTTCGCTCCACATTCGATGTCGTCCCCGTCAACGGTCCGGCGCGCTCCGGAATAACGGTCTATCGAATAACGCTAGGCCCCAGATCAGGCACTGCCACATCCGTTACTCGCATCTGCACGCGCTCGGAGCCTTGCCAGCGATCCACTGTGAGCGATCCGGCGACATGCAGCATCTGCCCGCGATTTTCGATCAGCGCGTTGCCGAGTTTCTGGCCGATGGAACGGAACGCGATGCCGTTGACGACAGAACCGTCGCCGGACTTGAACCGCAGACGCAGATGCGCCTGCCCGACTTCGTCGGCAAAGACCAGTTGATGTGACGGCAGTGCAATCAGCGGTTCGGGATTGCCCGCGCCATATGGTCCGGCGCGGTTCATGGTATTGACGAAATCAGTGGTCACCGCGCGTGCGCTCACCGCACCATCAATGAACAGTTCATTCGCATGCCGCGCATCGGCAACGGTCGCAGCCAGCGCGGTTTCAACGAAGGCCCGGAATTCCGCGAGGTTCTCCTTCTTCAGCGTCACGCCCGCGGCCATGGCGTGCCCGCCGCCCTTTAGCAGAATTCCTTCATTCACCGCCTCGCGCACCACGCGGCCGAGATCGACGCCGGGAATGGAGCGGCCCGACCCGGTGCCGATGCCGCCGGGTTCCAGCGCAATCGCAAAGGCTGGCCGCGAAAATTTCTCCTTGAGACGTGAGGCCACAAGACCGACCACGCCCGGATGCCAGCCCTCTGAGGCCGTGACGATCACAGAACCCTTGTCGTCGAGGCCGAGCGATGCCAGCGCTTCGGCTTCGGCCTGCGCTTCCGCCATCTGTTCGATGACGCGACGCTCGGTGTTCAGGCGATCCAGTTCGGCAGCGATCCGGGCGGCTTCCGAAATGTCACCTTCCAGCAGCAGCCGCACGCCGAGATCAGCACGCCCGATACGGCCGCCGGCATTGATGCGCGGCCCCAGCATGAATCCCAGATGCCACGCTTCCGGCGGGCCGCTGAGCCGGGCAACATCCATCAGCGCTGTATGGCCGACGTGATCGCGGCGGCGCAGCGCGATCAGCCCCTTGGCCACGAAGGCGCGGTTGAGTCCGGTCAATGAGGCCACGTCCGCGACGGTGCCGAGCGCCACATGATGGAGTGCATCGAGCAGATTGGGTTCTGGCCGAACGTCGCTCCAGAAATTGCGTGCGCGAAGTTCACGGTTCACGGCCACCAGCGTCACGAAAACAAGGCCGACCGCGGCAAGATGTCCGAGGCCCGACAGATCGTCGAGGCGGTTCGGATTGACCAGCGCGTCCACCACAGGCAGTTCGTCGCCGCACTGGTGATGATCGATCACGACCACGTCCATGCCGAGGCGCTTGGCTTCTGCCAGCGGCTCGATACTCGTCGTGCCGCAGTCGACCGTGACCAGCAGCGTCGCGCCCTTGTTGGCGAGACCGCGCACGGCTTCCACATTGGGGCCGTAACCTTCGAAGATGCGGTCGGGAATATGGATCAGCGGATCGAGCCCGCAGTGACGCAAATGCCAGGTCAGCAGCGCCGCCGAGGTGGCGCCGTCCACGTCATAGTCGCCAAAGATGGCGACCTTCTCGCCGTGCGTCGCCGCATCGGCGATGCGTTTGGCGGCGGCTTCCATTTCCGTCACCGTCAGCGGATCGGGCAACAGTTTGCGGATGGTCGGATCGAGGAAATCATCGACGGCATCGATGTCGATGCCACGACCGGCGATGATCCGCGCCAGCATTTCGGGCACCTGATAGCGCTGCGCGATGGCCAGCGCCCGCGCGGCGCCGCGCGGATCCAGCCGGTCGCGCCACACGCGGCCAGTCGCGGACCGGGTCACGCCGAGAAAGGCCGGGACCGACTCAAGGGGCAATGCGGATGCAGGGAGCGTCATGATGCCTTCCGCAGGTAAGCACGAAGCGCCAGCGTTCAATGATTCGCGGCGACGAGCTTAGCAGCCGAGCTTGTCGGCGAGATCGTTGAAATCCTTGACGACGAAATCCCAGTTTCCCTCGGCCTTGAAGTCACGGTTCTGAAACGGGCCATACTCCGTGATGCGCGGCACGAAGGCCGTCTTCAGGCCGAGCGCCTGCGCCGCCGCCAGATCGTTATTGTGAGCGGCGACCATCATGACCTGCTCCGGCACCAAACCGAGGATTTTCGCCGCGCCGAGATAGGTTTCGGGATCGGGCTTGTAGTGACCGAAGATCTCGGCGCTCAGCACCAGATCCCACGGCAGGCCGGCGTGCTTCGCCATGTTGGTCAGGAGCGCGACGTTGCCGTTCGACAGCGGCCCGATGATGAATTTCGTCTTCAGCCGCGTCAGACCGCCGACGCTGTCCGGCCAGGGATTGAGGCGGTGCCAGCCTCGTGTGAGATAATCGAAATCGGCCGGCGTCAGACCGGTGATGCCGAGCTTTGCCGTGAGCGGCTCGATGGATTGCCGCTGCAGGTCGTCGAGGATCACGAAGCCCCGCTCCGGATGCTTGCGAACGTCATCCATCGACGGCATGTACGCGCCGCGCCAGCTATCGACCAGTGCGGTCCAGTCGCCGTTGATGCCCTTGGCGTTGCCCCATGCGGTGAAGTTGTCGATCAGGCTGGTTCGCCAATCGACCACGGTCCCAAAAACATCGAATACCAGCGCCTTGATTTCAGACATCGAGCCTCTCTAGTGTCCTGAATCCGAAGTTCGCCTCATTTCGTAGCACGTTCCATAGCGAACTTCGGATTCAAAAGGACACCAGAAATAGCAATAATTCTAGTGTGGTTTTGGTTCGCAAGTCCGCAAAAGAGCGCGCTGTAGAAATGTTGCGGACCTGCGAACCACCACACTAGAGAATCTTGCGGTACTGCATGAAGCCCGACCGATCGGCGACTTCGTCGTACAGTATCTGTGCGCGTGCGTTCTCAAACTGCGTCAGCCAGTGAACCCGGCTCGCGCCTGCCGCCTTGGCCTTCTCGTAGACGGCCTCGATCAGCTTGCGGCCGACACCGTGGCCCCGCGCGCCTTCATTGACGAACAGGTCCTGCAAGTAGCAGTAGTCGCCGGTCGTCCAGCAGGAACGGTGGTAGAGGAAGTGGACAATGCCGGTCAGCTTGTCGCCGACGAACGCGCCGAGCACATACATCGGCTCCGCGTCATCGTGAAAGCGCTGCCACGTCACGGCTGTTGTCTCGGCCGGAACGGTGGCTCTGTAGAACTTGAGATAACCAGCCCACAAAGGCTCCCACGCTTCGCGCTCATCCACGCGAAGAGGCCGGATGACAACGCGCTCGGTCATGGATTAGGTCCTGCTCAATCGAGGTGGAATTTCTCGAACTGGCGATGCTCGCCCTTGATGATGCGAACGGTGCCGGTCACGGAGCGCATCACGACGGTTTCGGTCTCGATCACGTTCTTGCGGAACTTAACGCCCGACAGCAGCGAGCCGTCGGTCACGCCGGTCGCCGCGAAAAGGCAATCGCCGCGCGCCATGTCCTCGATGCCGTAGATCATCTTGGGGTCGGTCACACCCATCTTGAGAGCGCGCTCGCGCTTCTCGTCGGTATCGAGAATGAGACGACACTGCATCTGGCCGCCGATGCAGCGCAGCGCCGCAGCCGCCAGCACGCCCTCCGGCGCGCCACCGGTGCCCATGTAGATGTCGACGCCGGTGTTGTCGGGGTCTGCGGTGTGGATCACGCCCGCAACGTCACCGTCGGTGATCAGGCGCACTGCCGCGCCGGTGCTGCGGATCGCGTTGATGATGTCAGCGTGGCGCGGACGGTCAAGCACAAGCGCCGTGATCGCCGACGGATGGACGTCCTTGGCGCGTGCAAGGCGACGAATGTTTTCGGCAGGCGATGCATCCAGTTCCACAACATGCTTCGGGTAGCCGGGACCGATGGCGATCTTCTGCATATAGACGTCCGGGGCATTCAGCAGCGTGCCGCCTTCCGCCATCGCCATGGTCGCAATCGCGCCCGGCATGTTCTTGGCGCACAGCGTGGTGCCTTCGGGCGGATCGACCGCGATATCGACCTCAGGACCGGCATCGGAGCCGACCTTTTCACCGATGAACAGCATCGGCGCTTCGTCGCGTTCGCCCTCGCCGATCACCACGGTGCCCTGAATTGGAATCTTGTTCAGTTCGCGCCGCATCGCGTCGACCGCTGCCTGGTCGGCGGCCTTCTCGTTGCCGTGGCCCCGGAGGCGTGCGGCGGACACCGCGGCACGTTCAGTCACGCGCACGATTTCGAGTGTGAGAATGCGTTCCAGCAGCAGCTGTGGAGGAACGGAAATCGTAACGGACATAGGCTAACTCCCAAGACAACAAGCGTGGCGATGGACCGGCAGACCGGACCCTATCAGTTCTTTTCGATGCGGATGACCTGCGGACGGCCGGTTATCACCCGATCTTGCTGGACGGCATGCAGGGCACGGCGCACCGCATC
>JAGVII010000667.1 GCA_020056155.1 Afipia sp. | reverse complement strand
TGACCGACACGTCACCGATCAACAAATGAGGCTTTTCATGAACTTGCGCCGCAACCATTCGCCAGCCATTGCCGCTGCGAAGGCCGGATTCAGCACCTCCGCCGCCTACCGGTTCGAGAAGGATCCCCGACTTCCAACCCAAAAACAGGCGCCCCGCGAACGTCGCCGCGCCGATCCATTCGTCGACGTCTGGGAGAACGACGTCCTCCCCATGCTGAAGGCCGCCCCGGATTGCGGCCGATCGCCGTGTTCGAGGAACTATGCCGTCGGCACCCGGAACTGGGCTCCGGGAAGCGGCGGACGCTTGAACGGCGGATCAGGGCGTGGCGCGCGGTGAACGGCCCGGACCGGGAGGTGATCTTCCGCCAGGAGCATCCGCCGGGTCGCATGGGCTTGTCAGACTTCACCGAGGTCGCGGATCACCGTCGCCGGCCAGTTGCTGGACTGCCGGTTCTATCACTTCCGTCTGCCGTTTTCCGGCTTCGAACACGCCCATGTCGTGCTCGGTGGCGAGAGCTTTGTCGCGCTGGCGGAAGGGTTGCAGAACGCCCTGTGGTCGCTGGGCGGGGTTCCCGAGCAGCACCGAAGCGACAGCCTTTCGGCGGCGTTCCGCAATCTCGGCGCCGACGCCAAGGAGGATTTGACGACACGCTACGAGGCATTCTGCGGCTATTACGGCATGACACCGACCCGCAACAATCGCGGAGTGTCGCATGAGAATGGTTCGATCGAGAGCGCGCATGGCCATCTCAAGAGGGCGCTCGCCGACGCCCTGTTGCTGCGCGCGTCGCGCGACTTCGACGATCTTGCGGCATGGCGAGGCTTCGTCGACGAGAGCGTCGGACGTAGGCTTTTCATCCGAACTCGGTTGGAGTCACACCCGCCGGATCGGCATATTTCACACGGATTGACAGCTTTGCTGGAAATATTCTGCGACACAGCCTAAATATGGATCTTCCCCAAAATCATGTCAGCAGCATTTTCCGCGATCATGATGGTCGGCGCATTGGTGTTGCCCGCCACCAGCGTCGGCATGATCGAGGCGTCGATCACCCGCAGCCCCTCGATACCGCGCACCCGAAGCTGCGGATCGACCACCGACGCCGGATCGGCGCCCATCCGGCAGGTTCCGACCGGGTGATAGATCGTCTCGGCCCGCTTGCGGATATCGGCGGCGATTTCGTCATCGCTCTGAACCGCGGGACCGGGCAAAACCTCGCGCCGGGAATGAACAGCCATGGCAGGCGCGTCGAAGATGCGCCTGCCGATCTTGACCCCCGCGATCATGGTTTTCATATCCTCCGGGTCATCGAGGTATTTCGGGTCGATCAGCGGATCATCCAGGGGATCGGGGCTTTTCAGACCGATCCTGCCCCGGCTTTTCGGCAGCAGGTCGCAGATGTGCAGGGTAAAGCCATAACCGTAGGTGATCTTGCGTCCATGGTCGTTCAGATAGGTCGGGAGGAAGTGGAATTGCAGGTTCGGCCGGTCGCGCTCGGGCGTGCTTTTAACGAAGCCGCCCGATTCCGCGACGTTGCTGGTCAGAAACCCCTTGCGGCGGAAGATATAGGAAAACAGCCCCGCCACCGCGCGCGGCGGGAAGCTGAGTGCCACTCCGATCGGTTGACGCGAACTGGCCGCGTTCATCAGCGTGATGTCCAGATGGTCCTGCAGGTTCTTGCCCACGGCGGGCAGGTCATGCAGCACCGGAATGCCGTGTTCCTTCAGCTCCTCCGCTGCGCCGACGCCCGAGAGCATCAATATCTGCGGCGAATTCACCGCGCCGCCAGACAGCAGAACCTCACCCGCAGGGTTCAGCCGCGCCTGCTTGTATTTGTTGTTCCGCCTGTAGGACACGCCGATCGCGCGCCGCCCGTCCATCACCACGCGGGTCACCCGCGCATCGGTGATGACCTCCAGATTCGGCCGGTCCAGCGCGCTTTCCAGAAACGCCTTTGCCGAACTCCAGCGCCGC
Source organism: Afipia sp. (assembly GCA_020056155.1). Lineage (GTDB taxonomy): Bacteria > Pseudomonadota > Alphaproteobacteria > Rhizobiales > Xanthobacteraceae > Afipia. The sequence continues at coordinate 10,278 of JAGVII010000667.1, read as the reverse complement.
CCGCGGTTCTGGGTAACCTGATAAAGGCCGACCCCTTCCTGACGCTCGCCGTTGAAATCATCATTATGCTGGATCTGCAGTTCGCGCCCCGCCTTGACGAAGGATCGGCTGAGCGGGTTGACCGTCTGCAATTCGCTGACAAACAGTTCACCACCCGTCCCGTGGTATTCTGAATTACCGAATCGTTGATTGTTTTCCAGTCGCTTGAACAGGGCGCGGACACGGTCCCAGCCCCAGACCGAGGTGCCAGAGGCGACTTCCCAACCGTCGTAATCCGCCTTGTGGCCGCGCATATAGACCATCGCGTTGATCGAGCTGGACCCGCCCAGCGTCTTGCCGCGCGGCCAAAACAGGGGGCGGGCGTTCAGATGCTGCTGGGGTTCGGTATTGAAGGCCCAATTCAGTTTCTTGCTGTTGGCCAGCAGCGCGATGCCGATCGGCGTATGGATCAGCGCGCTCTTGTCTCGCGGTCCCGCCTCCAGCAAGAGGATGCGCTTCGCGGGATCTGCGGACAGCCTATTTGCAAGCACGCAGCCTGCCGAGCCGGCTCCCACGATGATGTAGTCGTACGTTCCGTGACTTTCAGATCGTTGTTCCATCGAACCAGTTACCCCAGCACCTTGACGACAAGCCTGATGAGCCGCTTCACAAAACCTGTATAGGGCGGGAACAGCATGTGGACGATCGAGTAGCGGTCCTGCAGGACGGCCTTCTCATGCGAAAATGCCCGAAAGCCAAAGACTCCGTGGGCCGCACCGATGCCCGAGTTGTTCACCCCGCCAAAGGGCAAATTGGGATGCAGGAAATGCACGACGGTAAGGTTGATCCCCACCGCGCCGGAACTGGTGCGCGTGATGATGTCCTCGGCAAAAGCCCGGCTATTGTCGAAGACATAAAGCGCCAGCGGTTTCGGATTGGCGTTAATCTGATCAATCACCTTGTCGATATCGTCATATTCGATGATCGGCAGGATCGGGCCGAACAGTTCCTCGCGCGAAATCGCCATCTCGGGGGTGATCTGGCTGATCAGCGTGGGCGCCACGAATTTCTGCACCGCATCCGTCTGCCCGCCCAGCAGTATCCGCGCGCTTTTGGCACGGGCATCCTCGATCAGGCCGGCGACCCGGTTGAAATGCCGGTCATTCACGATACGGCAATAGTCGGGCGTCATCTTCTGCACCTCGGGCGTCTTGCCATAGACGCGACCGATTTCCGCCATCACCGTCTCGTTGAACTCTTGCGCAATGTCGCGATGCACGAACACGTGGTCGGGCGCAATGCAGGTCTGGCCGTTGTTGGCAAACTTGCCCCAGACAATATTACGCGCGGCCTTTTTCAGGTTGGCAGTGGGGCCAACGATGGTGGGCGACTTGCCTCCCAGTTCCAAGGTAACCGAGGCCAGTGATTTCGCCGCCGCTTCCATCACCAGCTTGCCCACCTGCGGGCTGCCGGTGAAGAAGATGTGGTCGAACGGTAGTGCCAGCAACTCCTGCGCGACCGCTGCATCGCCCTCGACCACCGCCACCAGATCGGGCGAAAACGTTTCGGCCACTATATCCGCAATCAGGGTGGAGGTAGCAGGCGTCAGTTCCGACGGCTTGATGATCGCGCTGTTGCCGGCCGCCAATGCCGAGACCAGCGGCCCGAAGGCTAGATTCAACGGATAATTCCACGGCGCAATAATCAGACAGATCCCTTTCGGCTCGGGTCGGATCCTGGCCCTGGTGCCGAAAACACCCAGCGTGGCCGCTGCCCGGCGCGATCGCATCCAGCCCTTCAAGTGGCGTTTGGTGTGCGCGATCTCCTGCAGCACCGGCAGGATTTCGGTCAGCCTCACCTCGCTCTCGGGCTTACGGAAATCCGCATAAAGAGCCGCGATGATGTCCGTCTCGCGCCGCTGCAGGACTTCCCTCAGCCGGTTCAGCGCCGCGATGCGTGCCTTGCGGTCGAAATCCGAGCGACGCGCCCAGCCCGCCTCCCGTTGCTTCGCAAAAACATCCGCAACGGTAGATCTGGTATCCACCAATGGAATGTCGTTCGGATCGGCGTGAATATTCACAATGACCTCCATGGCGGGCCTGATCGGCCCGATACCCTTTGCCAACACGAGTTGACTAGGTTTCCTGGCAAAGCGCGTAATCTTTCTTGGTGGCGCCGCACTCCGGGCAACACCAATCCTCGGGAATCTCTTCGAACCGGGTTCCTGCAGCGATGCCCCCGGAAGGGTCGCCGAGTGCCTCGTCGTAGATATGCCCGCAGGTGATGCAGACCCATTTCACAAAGGGCTTGTTTTCGGCAAAGCCGGGCTCGCTTTGCAGGCTGAACAATTGGGGGGGCAAAGCCTCCGCGGCCTGCGGTACGGCGGCCATCCGCGCCGCCGGTTTCGACATCGGGCTGGCGGGCTTTTCGATAACGGCCGTGTCGGTGACCGGGACCGCGCTACGTGCCGTCCCGGCAAACTCGACGGCCTGAGTGGCCGGCGTCGTAGCGGCCGGCGCTTCGCCGATCAATTCGAAGTCGACCTTGTCGCGCACTGCGCAATCGGGGCAAGCCCATTCGTCGGGCACGTTGGCCCAAGCAGTGCCTGCGGGAAATCCTTCATGCGGATGGCCCAGCGTTTCGTCATAGGTGTATTTACAACCAGGACACTGGTACTTGGCCATGTTCCTTTTTCCTCCTTTTCCGCCGATCTGACATTGCTGGGCCGAATGGCAGCTATCCCTGGTTTTTTCCGTAATCGGCGCGCAACCTCTGCCCTATCGCACGGCCTGACCGCCCCACATGGCCAGCCGCTGGCCGCCCGACGATTGAAACGAGTCGAGTGGCTCAGGGCTGTGGTGTCGGGTGTCCGCATCGTTTGGCAAGCGAGAGCGGTGCGGAAGTTGGCGGTTTACTCGGCAGCAACCAAGCCGGGCTTTGCGTCGGTGCCGACCGTACCAAACTTGCGTTCGTAAAGCGCGTGCTTGCCATCCTCGATCTGGATCTTGCTCAGATCGCCATGGGCCCAATCTACCACGCGCGAGTCCATGGCCGACCTGAACCAACTTGGGATCAACGCGATGAAGAACATGCCCGGATAGCCCGAGGGCAGCGTCGGCAGATCCTTGAAGTCGCGCAGCGATTGGTAGGACCGCGTCGGATGCGCGTGGTGATCCGAGTGGCGCTGCAAATGGAACAAGATCAGGTTCGACACGATGTGGTTCGAGTTCCACGAGTGGTGCGGTTTCTGGTGCTCGTAGCGGCCATTGGGCAGTTTTTCACGCAGCAGGCCATAATGCTCAATGTAGTTGGCGCTAGTCAGCTGCCACCACCCGAACGCCATTTGGATCGGAAGGAAGACCAGCATCAGGGGGCCGAAGAAGGCAAGCAGACCCGCATAGAGCGCGAAGGTAATCAGCATCGGCTGCAGAATTTCGTTCTCTATGCTCCAAACGCTCTTGCCCCGGCGCGACAGACGTTCTTCTTCAAGGGCCCATGCGCGGCGGAAGGCACCGGGTATCTCGCGGGTGGAGAATTTGTAGATGCTTTCGCCCATACGTGAGGTCGCGGGATCCATCGGGGTGGCAACGTCGCGGTGATGGCCCTTGTTGTGCTCGATGAAGAAATGGCCGTAACCCGCAACCGCAAGCACCAGCTTGGCCAGCCAGCGGTCAAAAGTCTCCTTCTTGTGCCCAAGCTCATGCCCAGTGTTCAGCGCGAGGCCGTTCACGATTCCTAGCGAGAGCGCCAAGGTTATGATTTCGAGCCAAGACATCGCATGGGTACTGACCCACCAGGCCGCTACAATCAGGGCTGCGTAATGGATCGGCACGGTCAGATAGGTCAGGACGCGGTAGTATCGGTCCTTCTCAAGCATCTCGACGGCCTCTTCCGGCGGGTTGTTGAAATCCTCGCCGAACATGGCGTCCAGAAGCGGCACCATCGCGTACCAGACGATCAGGACCAAGGCGTACCAGATGCTCCATCCGGTCTGCGCTACCAGCCAGAGCCCGATCATTGGCGTCGCCGGCCACAGGGTGGACAGCATCCAAAGATAGCGCTTACGGTCGATGTAGCCTAAGATTGAAACAGACTGATCTGGCGTATTGATCATTCGGCATGTCCTCCCCTTGACCCCACCATTCGTCGCGCGGCAGGTGACACCAGTACGCCCATCCCGATTCCGAGCGAGCGGAGGAAGCGGAGATCATTGGGCCGGGACTCACAACTACACTTAAGTGTAGTTCCCGATTGGGGTATCCTATAGCTATCTGCGCTGCCTTGAGACGCCCATGATCAGGGGTACCTGCGACGAGCCGACATATCCGGGACGGCTGCGTGCCGTCCGCATTTCCGCGCGTCTGGGGACAATCGCCAGGCGCTGTATCGCGCGGCCCCGATTTACGTTTTCAGGCCAACCGGAGACCCGGACACTGATCTTGCGCGCAACGCAGGGTTATGGAAAATCGGTCGTTCTGGCGCAGAACTGGTTGGCCTTCAGGGCTGCTGGAAACAACGCAGCCTGGGTGTCTTTGCGCGACGGATACGAAACGGAAGGCGCGCTGGCGGAGGCCATCTACGGCCAACTGCTCGACGCAGCGTCCCGCGAAGGCCGAGCGGTCCCGGCGGATCTGGCCGAGTTAGTGGCCACGCTATGGGAAGAATTCGGCGCTGAGCGACCGGCCAATGTAATCTGCATCGACGACATCGAACACGCACCCGCCCTGCTGCACGCACTGGAAACCTTCGTGCTGGAAACCCCGCCGAATGTCCGATTCGCTATCGCCGGGGATACCCGGCGCGGTTTTGCCCGGCTGGGGCTGGAAAGCGGAGTGCGGGAGGTCCATGCCCGCGATCTGGCCTTCACCTTGGACGATGCCGAAACGTTTTTGCGGGCGCACCCGGTCGCCAACGTAACAGCACAGCAGATGATCGCCGAGACGCAGGGCTGGCCCGCGCTCTGCCACATCATGTGCCGGACCGAATTGCCGGTCCGGCCCGCGGTAAACTGGCCCGAAACGGTGACCTTCCTCCATGAGGAGATCGAGAGACGCCTGTCGCGTCGGCAGCTTGAGTTCGTTGAAAACGCAGCGATGATCGACCCGATTTCGGCGGAAAGCTACAATTACGCCTACAAGTCCACCAACGCCGACGCGCTGATCAGGGAGATCGACCTCGATCACCTGCTGTTTCGCCCCGCCGAAAATGACTCAACGCTGTTCTCGCTGCACCCGGTTCTCCGCGATTACCTTCAGCATCGGTTTCTGGTGCGCAGTGCTGAGCGAAAATCCTATGTCCTGAAACGTGCGGCCTTCTGGCACTGGCGGAGGCGCGAGTTCCAGAAGGCGGTAAACCTTGCGCTGCGGGCGGGCGACCACCGCTGGGCGCTGGGGCTGAGTGAGGACATCATGCTCGATCTCGCCCTGCGCCAAGGCGAGATCGAGGCGTTGCGCGAATGGCTGGGCCGGTTCCCAACCCGCGAGTTGCGCAAGCATCCGATCATCTGCCTCAGCTACGCTTGGACGATGTATTTCAGCCAACAGGCCGACAAGGCCGAAAGGCTGCTGGGCTATCTGCCCGCCCCGCGCGCGTCGTCCGGTGCGCATCCTGACCGCGGCTGGCTGCAACTGGTCCGCGCGATCGGTGCTGCGACCCATGACGAACTGGAGTTGAGCGAGCGGCTGTGCAACGATTGGATCAGTAACTTTGGCGACGATAATGCCGTCGGCAAGGGTGCGGCACTCACCTGTCTGGCCTTCATGCTAGCGAGTGAATACCGGTTTGACGAACTGAAGCAGGCGCTAGTCATGGCCCATTCAGTCAACAGCGCCGCGCACCAACACTATGCCTTTGGCTGGCTTTATGCGGCCGAGATTCAGGCAGCCCTCGCCAGGGGCGACATGCGCACGGCGCTGCAACTTATCGATACCGCCCGCAATGACAGCGACGTTCAGGTGACGCGCACATCCTTCTCGTCAAAGCTGCTGATCGCCCTGGAACTTGACGTGCTGTTCGAACTGGGGCGGCTGGATATCGCCGAGCACTCTGTCGCCGGGTTGCTTGACTTTGTCGCCAACTACGGCGTTACCGACGTGTTCTACGGGGTCAGCCGCGTCATCGCGACCTGGCATCGGGCCAATGGCAATCTCAGGGGCGCCGCGGCATTGCTGGAACGGGCACGCGCCCTTGCGGGGGAAAGGGCACTGCCGCGACTGGGAATGCTGATCGAGTTGGAACTTGCCGAATTGGCCCTGTTAAGCGGCGCGCGGGATATCGACTACCTGCTGCCGCGTGACTCTAGTGAGGTCCTGACCGGGCCCCATGCAAGACCCCTGCGTGCCCAAATATCGCTGTTGCGCGCGATGGAAGCCATCCCCAAGGGGCAGCACAGCCTCGCCCTCCGCAACGCCGAGGCGGCTGCCAAGATCGCGCGGTCGATCGGTGCTGGTCGATTGGAAGTGCGCGCGCTGATGTGCGAAGCTGGGGCCCACGCCGCCGCCGGGGCGCTGACGCCCGCGCGACGAAAGGCGGTCAATGCCTTCGAACTCATCAAGCAGTTGGGATGCTACCGGACCGGGCTAGACACGCGGGATCTGTTGCTCGCCTTGGCCCCGGTATCCGCCGATGCCTTTGTCACGTTCGATTTCGACGGGATCGCCAAGCCAAGGCCAAGGACTGAGCGGCCCTCGTTCCCCCTCGAGCTTACCACGCTGTCCGTCCGGCAGATCAGCGTCCTGCGGCTTGCCCGCGATGGACTTTCGAACAAGCGGATCGCTGACCAACTCCTGGTCAGCGAAGACACGGTGAAATGGCATATGCGCAGGATTTTCGCTGACCTGAAAGCACGCAACCGCGTGCAGGCCATCAGCGAGGCCGAGCGTCGCAATCTGATCTGACGGGGTATTTCCGGCTTTAGCCTGAAAAGAAAAGATGAGTGGCTCGCCCTTGATACGCCCTGGTCGGCTCCCTCGATGTTTAGCAGCCGGAGAACACGACAGCGTACAATCGCTCGTGAGATGAGTTTGCCTTATAACTAAAGTCGCTTCGCCCGCAGCCCCTGGTCTCGACACGGAAGATGGTTACATGAGCGCAATCGGCTTTCAGCTTCCCGAAGACGTGGTTGCGGTGCGCGATGGGGTCATGCGGTTTGTCGAAGCCGAGGTTCTCCCGCGCCTGGAGCGCAACCACGCGTTGTTCAATGATCCGCGCCTCACCTATGCTGCCGACGGGCGTTATGCGCCGGAGGTGCGCGCGCTAATCCGCGAGGTGCGCATGGCGTCCGCCGCGGCAGGTTACTACGCGATGTGTGCGCCAGCCGCGATTGGCGGCGGCGGGCTCGGACATCTTGCCTATTACGTCGCCTGGGAGGCCGTCTACCGACGAATCGGCGGCCATTCGATCCTGACGCCCTGGGTGATCGCTCATTGGGCCTTTGGGCCGAGCGCAATGCTGACGCAAGCGACACCGGAGGCGCAGGCGCGCTGTCTCGACGCAATGATCACGGGACGCACCTCGATGTGTTTCGGACTGTCGGAACCAGGAGCGGGCTCGGACGCCAGCATGATAAAGACCCGCGCGGTGGGCGATGGAGACGGCTGGCGCATCACCGGACGGAAACTCTGGACCACGAACTCGCCCACCGCGGAATGGTGCATCGTGTTTGCCGTCACCGATCCGGGTAAGGCGCAGCGAAAAGCCGGCGGGATCAGCGGCTTTCTGGTGCCGACCGACACCGAGGGGTTTGAAGTTGAAAGCGTGGTGCGGCTCTTCGGTCATCCCGGCGGTCATGAAGGCGCGCTGGTGCTTGAGAACATCAGGGTTGAGCCGTGGCAACTCGTCGGCGCGCTCGACGACGGCTTCAAGCTCGCGCTCTATGGCGTTTCGCTCGGGCGGATCTACAATTCGGCACGTGCGGTTGGTCAGGGCCGCTGGGCGATCGAGAAGGCGCTCGGCTATGTAAAGCAGCGTGAGGCGTTCGGCGCCAAGATCGCCGAGTATCAGGGCGTCTCGTTCCCGCTCGCGCGCGCCGCCACTGAACTTCACGCCGCGCATCTGATGGGACTCAACGCCGCGATGCTGCTCGATAGTGGCGAGCGGGCCGTGAAGGAGTTGTCGATGGCGAAAGCCTACGCCGTACAGGTGGGCTATCGAGCCGTCGATCAAGCGATACAGGCCCACGGCGCCATGGGCCTTACCAACGAGGTCGGCCTCGTCCATGCCTTGCAGGATTTGCGAATCATCAACATTGCCGACGGCACCAACGAGATCCTGGCACGCACCATCGCGCAGCGGCTGCTGGCCGGCGATATCGAGTTGTAGCCGGCCAGACCAATGGGGACAAGGCCCGGCTCCCTTGCAAGAGGCCGATCCGTCTATTACGGTCGGATCGTGATGATGTATCGTCCGAGGCTTGAGTCGTTCGCTGGCCGCCCATTGAAAGTAGTTTCAGCGCTTCGCAATGTTGCCCGAACAGCCTTGTTGGTCTATTACACGGCATTACTCATCTGGTGCAAGAGCTGGGCTTTGTACGGTGATGCCATTCGGGTTTGAGCGAGCAAGATTTGAAATCTTCATCGAGAATGAAGCGGGTTGCCAAGCGCGAGCCCAAGCGTAAAAATGTCGCACTTTCCGTGCCGCCGAAATCGCACGTTTCACGAGACCTTATCCTTCGGGTCGCGGCACAGCTTTTTCGACAGCAGGGCTATTCCGCCACTACGCTTCGACAGATCGCTGACAAGGCGGGAATGAAGGCAGGCAGCATCTACTACCACTTCGATTCGAAAACCGCGATATTGGACGAAATCCTCGAACTTGGATTGCAACGTATATTCGATGCGGTAAAGGCAAGTGTGAACGAACTTGGCAAGGGGTCGCACCGGAACAAGATCAGCGCCGCGATCAAAGCTCATCTTGTCACCCTGCTGCAAGAAAGCGACTACACCTCCGCCAACATGCGCGTCTACGGTCAGTTGCCGGAGCGCATCAAGAAGCGCCATCGTCCACTGCGCCGCGCCTATGGCAAATATTGGGATGACATGCTGGCGGATGCGCAGCGTGCCGGCGAAATCCGCCCGGAGATACTAATCGTTCCGCTACGCAGGTTTATTCTTGGTGCCTTGAATTGGACGGTCGAGTGGTTCGATGCGCGAAAAAGCAGCTCGGTACAGGAATTGGCGAGCCGGACCACGTTGCTGATCTTCAACGGCATCTTGCCGCGTTAGTGTTTCCAGTTTGTGCGTTGGTTATCGCATACGCTTGGCGACCTCTTCCAGCATTACTTCAGTAGTGCCGCCGCCAATTGATTGAACGCGAGCATCTCGCGACATTCGTTCAATCGTACTCTCTCGCATGTAACCCATGCCGCCGTGAAATTGCAGGCACGTGTACATCACCTCGTTGACGAGCTCGCCGCAATAAGCCTTGACCATCGATACTTCCTTGGTGGCATCGATCCCCTGCGTTACCAGCCATGCCGCGCAATAAACAAGTTGCCGCCCTGACTCAACCTTGGCCGCCAGCATCGCCAACCGATGACGGATAGCCTGTCTCGACCACAGCGGCGCGCCGAAGGTCTGCCGCTGCGTGACCCAGTCCAGCGTGATCTCTATCGCAGCTAGCGCCTCACCCATCGCCATTGCACCGAGCACGATCCGCTCGTTCTGGAAGTTTTGCATGATCCCGTAGAAACCGCGTCCCTCCTCGCCGAGCAGGTTCGTTGCGGGGATCCGGCAATCCTCGAACAGCAACTCCGCCGTGTCTGATGACCTCCAGCCCTGCTTGTCGAGATCGCGACCAACCCGGAAACCGGGCGTACCTTTCTCCACGAGGAACATCGACAAGCGCTGGGACGGACGTGCATCCGGACTGCTCACGGCGGCGATGCAATAAAGGTCCGCATGTACACCGTTGGTGATGAACATCTTGGTGCCATTGAGCACATAGCCGTCGCCCTCGCGGCGCGCGGTGGTGCGAATGCCTTTCACGTCAGAGCCCGCGCCAGGTTCGGTGACGCCGACAGCGACGATCTTCTTCCCTGCAATGACATCCGGCATGAAGTGGTCCTTCAAGGCCTGCGAGCCGGCGTTGTAGAGATGCACCGACGCCATGTCGGTATGAACCAGAACCGTGATCGCCACTCCCGAGAACGTCGACCGTCCCAGTTCCTCGGCCAAAACAACGGTGGCCAACGTATCCATGTTCGAGCCGCCATATTCTGCTGAATAGCGGATGCCCAGAAAGCCAAGCTCACCCATGCGCCGCAGCACGTCGCGCGGCACCATGCCGTCCTGCTCCCATTGC
>JAGVII010000088.1 GCA_020056155.1 Afipia sp. | reverse complement strand
TCAAGGAAAGCGGCAACGGCCGCGAAGGCTCCAAGTACGGCATCGAGGACTATCTCGAGATCAAGTATCTCTGCATGGGTGGGATTTGAGCGGATAGATATCCAGCCATTACAACGAGTATGGCCATTCGAACGGAAGGAAGAATTGGCTTTTAATCCGATCAGCACTACGGCGCCAGCAGCAGGTTTGATTTTCAGGCCGCCGTTCTCGCGGTCATTGGAACACAGGACGTGGGAAGAGCAAAAGTAATGATCCAACACAGGATCAACATGATGGTCGATCCGACGAGGCATCCGGTAATTCCACCGACCTGATAGAGTACGCCGGACAACGTAATACCCAACAGCCGGCCGGCGGCATTCGCCGCATAATAAAATCCCACATCTTCCGCGGCTTTCTCGGATCCGGCGTAGGCCAGGATCAGATATGAATGCAGGGAAGAATTAACTGCGAAAGGAAGGCCAAAAATAGCGAGGCCGATGACCAGCAGGATATCCGGCCGTTCAACATGAACGCCCAGCATAATAATTGTCAGCGCGAGCGGTACGGCCGCCAGAATTCCCGCCCATATCCGTGCAGCAGGGATTTCCTTGCTTAAACCGTCCGTGCTTCGCGTAACCAATGAGGGCGCAATCGCCTGGATAGCACCGTAGGCGATTGTCCAAGCGGCGAGAAAGCCACCCACTTCGAGAAAGCGCCAGCCGTTTGCGTAAAGAAAGACAGGCAAGCCGACGACAAACCAGACGTCGCGTGCCCCAAACATGAAAATGCGTGCTGCCGCGAGGAGATTGATGCCTCTCGTCTTGCCGAAGAGCTCCTTTATTGTCTTCGATGATTTGGCCTTACCGAGCTGACGCGGCAGAAGAAACAACCCAATCAGGAAGATGATTCCGAGGAGGGCTGCCATCGCCCAGAGGGCTGGCTGAAAGCCGACCACATCGAGAAGCAGGCCGCCGACAAAGAAGCCAACCCCCTTCATCGCGTTCTTCGATCCGGTGAACCACGCAACCCAGTGGAAGAGCTGGCCGCTTCCTTCGGAAGAAGTTGCTTTGATCGCAGATTTTGAGGCGGTTTTGGTCAGATCCTTAGCGACACCGGCTATTCCTTGAGCGGCAACAACCCAGGCTACGGAAAAAGCCGCGCTCCACCCTGGATCAAGAAATGACAGCATGATCAGCCCTGCGATTTGCAGGATCTGTCCAGCCGCGAGCATGCGGGGAATTCCGTACTTGGACGCAAAATAGCCGCCGGCAACGTTTGCTACGATGCCCGCCGCTTCGTAGAGCAGGAACAGAAAAGCCAACGTAAATGGCGTATATCCGAGGCGAAAGAAGTGAAACAGCACGAGCATGCGCAGGGCGCCGTCAACAAGGGTAAACCCCCAGTACGAGGCAGTGACGATCAAGTAGTTTCTTACAGTTGAGTTCATGCGCCGGCCTTTGCGACGATGTTTGCCAAATCGACCATGCGGCAAACGTATCCGACCTCGTTATCGTACCAGGCGTAAACCTTTAGAAGCGTTTCGTCGGTCACCATGGTGCTGAGCGCGTCGACAATCGAACTTCGCGAATCGTTGTTATAATCGGCGGAGACAAGCGCACGGTTCTCCAAGCCAAGGATGCCTGCCAGTACGCTTTGCGATGCCGATTTGAACAGGGCGTTCACTTCCTCGACGGTCGTAGGGCGCTTTAGCTCGAAGACGCAATCGGTCAGGCTGGCATTGAGAACTGGCACGCGTACGGCATGGCCATTCAACTTCCCTTTAAGTTCGGGATAGATCAGCGATATCGCCGTCGCGCTGCCGGTCGTCGTCGGCTGCATCGATAACATTGCAGATCGTGCGCGACGCAAATCCTTATGCGGAGCATCGATCACAACATTCGTGTTGGTTGGGTTGTGGATGGTGGTGATTTGTCCGTGACGAATGCCAATTGCCTCGTGAATCACCTTTACGACGGGTGCGAGGCAATTGGTCGTGCACGATGCAGCGGTGAGCAAGCGATGCTTTGCTGGATCATAGAGGTGGTCGTTTACGCCGACGACGATATTAAGGGCTGCGTCGTCTTTCACGGGCGCTGCGACGATGACCCTTTTCACGCCTCGATCGAAGTAGGCTTTGAGCTGGTCTGGCTTTAGAAATTTTCCGGTGCATTCAAGCACGACATCGCAGCCGAGGTCGCCCCAAGCCACGTCGCCGGGTTTTCCAAACTCGCTGAAACCGACTTGTGTTCGACCGATGTTAATTGAGTTCGCATTCTCAATTTCTATCGGTACGTTCCACCGCCCATGCACGCTGTCGAATTCGAGGAGGTGAGCAGTTGCTTCAATTCCTCCTTTGATTTCGTTGATGTGAGCAATATCAAGACGGTTCAGCGATCGGGGATCGCTTACTGGACGATGAATTCCGCCAAAGGCCGCGCGCAGCACCAGCCGTCCCATGCGGCCCATGCCGTTAATTCCAACCTTCATAGATAGCTCCGAATTAGGGTGAGACGCGCGCAGTGTCGCCGATCTCGTCAAGCCTCGCCTTCAATGCCAGGCGGTCGAGTGCGGTAAATGGCAGGCTGACGAAGATCTCGATGCGGCGCCGGATCATTGCGTAGAGTTCGTTCAACAGCGTGGTACGTTCCGAGGCCGACCCTGTGAATTGGGCCGGATCGGGAAGGGGCCAGGCACCGGTAACGAACTTCTTTCCGAGATCGGGACAGAACTGGCCCTGAGGGGTGTCGCAGAGCGCGATGACGAAATCCATTCGCGGCGCTTCCGGACCTGTGAATTCGTCCCAGGATTTACATCGTAGATGAGCGATGTCGTGCCCCAGGTGGTCTAGTCGATCAAGTACCTGCTGCATGGGGGCATCTGCCGGATCTGATCCCGCGGAATATGCATTGAAGCGTCCTTTGCCGATCTTCGCGAGGAGCGCTTCCGCCATAATCGATCGGGCAGAATTGCGCGTACAAAGGAACAGCACGTTGAACGCTGGCGCTACAACATCGGGTTCGTTCTTCTTCTCGGTCGGAACGCCCCTCACATCGGGGAGAACGCCGCACAACTCCGGATTCCCATTGCAACAATCCCGCGCAAGAAAGTCGATCAATCCGCGAAAGCCAGTGACGTCGGCGCGGTAGTTCACGGTCCGACCATCTTTTTCGGCGGCAATGAGGCCGGCTCGCGCAAGAATCGAGAGATGGTTCGACATCGTGTTGTGAGGGACCTCACATTGCCGCGCGATCTCGCCGGCGGCGATGCTTTCCGGATGTGCAGCGAGCAGCAGGCGCAGTGCCTGAAGCCGGGTTGGCTGCGCGAGCGATCCAAAACCCTCGATTGCGGTCTCCACAAAACTAACCTGATCCATGGTCGGCTCCATCAAAGTCCATCATGTCGATA
>JAGVII010000555.1 GCA_020056155.1 Afipia sp. | reverse complement strand
GTACGCATCCGACGAGCGCCGTCTTGCCTGACGCGGGGTATTTCGCGGATCGTGTGACCTTAAGTCTAGCTTTAAGGTCATCAGGCGATGCGGGTCGAGGTGTTGGGCGGATTGGAGCGGCGGCGGCGCTGGTCGCAGGATGACAAGGTGCGGATCGTCGAGGAGACGCTGGCGCCTGGGGCGAAGGTGACGGAGGTGGCTCGGCGCAATGGCGTTGCGGCGAGCGTGGTGTTCACCTGGCGCCGACAGGCACGGACGGTCGAGCGGGTCGGGCCATGTTTTGCGCCGGTTCAGATTGCCGCGGCGGTTACGGGCGAGGACAATGCGAAGCCGCAATCCGAAGACGACAGACGGATGCGGTCGTTATCGACCGCCCGGAATGGACTGATCGAGATCGACCTTGGCAACCGGCGACGGATCCGGGTGGATGCGCAGGTCGATCCCGAGGCGCTGGCGCGGGTTCTCGACGTGCTGGAGCGCCGATGATTGCGATCCCCGGCAATGTTCGGGTTTGGCTTGCGACCGGCCATACCGACATGCGACGTGGATTCCCGAGCCTCGCGCGGCTGGTCCAGGAGGATTTGAACCGCGACCCGCATGCTGGTGATCTCTACGTCTTTAGGGGCCGCCGCGGGAATCTGATCAAAATCATTTGGCATGATGGCCAAGGCGCGTGCCTGTTCACGAAGCGGCTGGAACGCGGCCGCTTCCTGTGGCCGTCGCTGGCCGATGGCGTGGTCACCGTCAGTGTCGCGCAGCTCTCCTACCTGTTGTCTGGCATCGACTGGCGAATGCCGCGGGAAACCTGGCGTCCACAGGCGACCGGCTGAAGCCGTGGCTTTTTGACTCAGGATAGAAATCCGGCGCGATTTTTTGCAGCGAATATGGTTTGAATCGTCCTCGTGACGACGCCCTCCGAACCACTTCCCGCCGATCTTGCCGCCGCGCATGCGATGATCCTTGCGCAGCGCGAGCAGCTCATCTTGACGAAGAGCGAGGTCACTGTCGGCCGGCTGGAGATCGAGCGGCTGAAGCTGATGCTGGCCAAGGCGCGGCGCGAACAGTTCGGTCAATCCTCCGAGCGCGGCAAGCTGCTGGTCGAGCAGCTGGAGCTTGCGATCGAGGACCTCGAAGAGACCCAGGCCGAACAAGACACCAAGGCCGAGATCGCCGCGCCGGAGGCCGCCAAGGAGAAGCTCGCGCGCAATCCGCGGCCGCCCCGACGCCCGTTGCCGGACAATCTACCGGTCGAACGGATTGTTGAACCCGCGCCCTGCGCCTGCGGCAAGTGCGGCAGCGCGCGGCTGCACAAGCTCGGCGAGGTGGTGTCGAAAACCCTGGAATGCGAGCCGCGGCGCTGGAAGATCATCGAGCATGTCCGCGAAAAGTTCTCCTGCCGGGACTGCGAGGCGATCACCGAGGCGCCGGCTCCCTCGCACCCGATCCCGCGGGGCTTTGCCGGGCCGAGCCTGCTGGCGATGGTGCTGGTCAACAAGTTCCTGCTGCACCAGCCGCTGAACCGTCAGAGCAAGACCTTTGCCCGTGAAGGCATCGAGATCGATGTCTCGACGCTGGCGGACCGGGTCGGCGCCTGCGTGGTGGCGCTCGCGCCGCTGATTGACGCGATCCGGATCCACGTGATGAGCGCGGAGCGGATCCATGCCGACGACACCACGGTCCCTGTGCTGGCGAAAATGAAGGCCGTGGTCGGCCGGATCTGGACCTATGTCCGCGATGACCGGCCGTTTGGCGGCAGCGATCCGCCGGCGGCCCTGTTCTATTACTCGCGCAACCGGGCTGGAGAGCATCCGCAGGGCCACCTGGCTGGCTACATCGGCCTGATGCAGGCTGACGCCTTCAACGGATACAATGACCTCTACAGGGCCAACCGCAAGCCGGCGCCGATTCTTGAAGCGGCGTGCTGGAGCCACGGCCGCCGAAAGTTCTTCGACCTGGCGAAGACTGGAGAGGCGCCGATCGCGGCTGAGGCTGTGCGACGGATCGACGAATTGTTCGCGATCGAGCGCGCCATTAACGGCAAGGCACCGGAGCAGCGGCTGGCCGTACGCCGCGAGAAATCGGCGCCGCTCGTCACCGACCTCGAAATCTGGATGCGCCAGCAGCGCGCCTTGCTCTCCGCAGGCAACGACACCGCCAAGGCCATCAACTACCTGCTCAACCGCTGGGCGGCGTTCACGCGCTTCCTCGACGATGGCCGCGTCTGTCTCACCAACAACGCCGCCGAACGGGCGTTGCGTGGTGTGGCCGTTGGAAGACGAAATTGGACCTTTGCCGGCTCGGATGCCGGCGGTCACCGCGCCGCTGCCGTCTATGCCCTAATCGAGACCTGCAAGATGAACGACGTCGATCCGCAAGCGTGGCTCGCTGACGTCCTGGCCCGGCTTCCCGATCATCCCGCCAGCAAGATCGCCGACCTGCTTCCCTGGAATTGGAAGGCGAACCAGCCGCAGAATAGCGCTGCCGCCGCCTGAGCGACCATCAGCGGCAGATCGCACCTACCGGGGGTCTTGGTCGGATGCGTAC
>JAGVII010000774.1 GCA_020056155.1 Afipia sp. | reverse complement strand
TTCGTAAAGATGAAGTGTGGTGACGAATGGGTCGCCATGGCCGCCAGCGACCAAGACCCGTTCGCCAACCTGCTGGCGCAGGATTGGGTGACCACGGTCGTTGCGGACTGGGACGTGGGGATGAAAGCGCGAGACCTGTTCAGGTTACATATGGCCGACGGCCTCAAGAAGCCTCAGGACGCCCTACATCTCGCCGTAGCTGTCCTAGAAAACGTCAGCGAGATGCACACCTTCGATAACAAGGACCTGCTGCGGTTGAACGGTAAGGTTCGACGTGATGATGGCACCCTACTAACGATCTGCACGCCCCCCGTGCCCGACCTCACCGAAGGGGTCGATGTGGACCTCTTCGCCAACCACGCCGTTGCTTGATTTGGGACTCGGCGCGCGGATCAACGATGCCAAAACATCCTCTGGCGCGTCGCCTTCGGCGATGACCTTGCCGTCGATTATGCTGATGTAGCGATTGTTGGCGACGTCAGGGGCATTCTGGACCCGCTATTCCTGTGAGCTTCGTTTCAGGACCAGGTTCATGGCAACCTCCGCAACCGAGGTAGCCACGCGCCGCCTCTATGGGAGGACGCCGCAAGAACCCTGATAGGCGAAGGCTCCTGCGCTCAGCGTCAGAACTTCAAGCTGGGTCAGCGCCCTTCCCCAGGTCCGAGAAGAGTCTAGCTTCCGTGTTCGCGTTAGGCGTTTCGGTCGGGCTCGACTGGCACTAGGACGCCGCAGGGTCTCTCCTGAGCGGCGTGCAGGCCGTCAGCCGATCGCGGGCTCCGTAGAGGTCTGGCCCCGCCTTACCTTGGGCGTATCCACCCCGAACAGACGGACCGATCGTGTAGCTGTCATGCGCGCTGGGGTCTGTGCCGGCGATTGCGGCTACGGCAAGGAGGGGTAGGGTCATGCCGTGATCATAGGCGGGCCCCGAGCAGATAACGCCCGATTTTGATCCAGCTCGTTCTAGCCCGGCAGCTCATGCCGATGCTTGTGCAGCACGCCGGACATCGTCGGCGAAATCGTCCGGAAGCTGATCCGCTGGCTGCCAAAGCGCTTTTGCCGACCCGGATTCACCATCCTTTTCGAATATTACGCGGTTAATGTGTGGATCTTGATCCCGCTCCCAAGGAAGGCGATAAACATCGAACCATTGTATTTTAGAAAACGGAACGTCCGGATAGAAAGTCTTGTGCATTCTCCTGGTTAGCTCACCAATAATGTTGGTTGGTGAAGTTCCGCCATTTTTCACATGAACCAGCGCAAATAGGACCACATCATCATACCGACGATGAATTGCATGGCACCTACTCGGCATGCCCCAAAATCCAGGGTAGTAGACTATCGTTTGGTCATCGGCATGGTGCAGTCGCGAATTTGCTGCGGCTTCCGCAACGCCTTGGGCGATTTCCGCTTCATTCTTTGCGAATTCATCGTCGCTTTCAGGGCGGAATAGGCTGTCTCCACTTCGACGTTGATAGTCGCTTTGGGCGAAATCTGGGTCCGTCGCCACCCCAACGTGGTCACGAACGGTGCCGCGCATTCCGTTCTTCGTCAGCCACCCATCAAGCGTCTCCGAAATGGCAGCCTCGCACAGTTTGGATACTTCGCTAGCCTCGTCCGGAGTAAGCTCAATCCAAGTTTCATGGACGCCCATGACGCGGCCGCCGGCCGGTCGTTGATGCCAGTGTGGCCCGAGGAAGGGCAGGTCGATTTCAGCCGAGTAAGAAGTACCTACGTATTCCGTCCCTACGACCCTTCGCCGGTTGCTCCACGACGAAACCTCTGCCCGGTAGTTGTCGCCGCGCTCGCTTGGATCTCCCAACCGCGCAAAAACTTCTTTCAAAAACTTCGCCGAGCGCTGCGGAACCCACGTGGCGATTTCCACCATTCCCCCGGCACGCTGCCGCTGGGCCTCACGCCACTGCTTCATTCGCCCTAAAGCCATCACCAAGCCTCGTTGTATCAGTTACGCGTATCCGTGACTTGACACAGTGATATGCGCCGAATATCCCAGATACACCTTTTAAAGAGTGTGGCAAGCGCAATGAGTTCTCCCGGCGAAAAACCGCCCCAAACCCATGCGGCCCGCTTGCGGCCAATCAGCCAAGCCTTTGCGTTTCCAGGTTTGAGGCCCCGTGCCTTCAGCACGCGCTGGGATGAGCACAATATGGGCGGTAACTCATGAGCGCTCTCCAAGAAGAGTTTCAGCATTACGCAATTGGACCGGAAACGCTTTTATCCCTCAAGACTATAGCAAAACTATGCTTTCCAGACGGTAGCGTAACGCGCGGAAAATTGAGGAAGAAGGTCCGTGATGGACGTCTTGTTGCGTGGGATATCGATGGGGAGTTGCTGACTTCTCGCATAGAAGTGGAAAGGATGATGGAAAAATGCCGCGTGACGCCAAGCCACCTAGACTGTGGTATCGCAAGCCCAGGCGTCCGAAGCCGGGGCGGAGCGGAGAGAAGGGAGTCTTCGTCATCCTCTGCGACGGCAAGCAAATTAGCACGGGATGCGGCCGTGATGACCGCGCAACGGCTGAAGCAAAGCTTGCGCAGTTCATCGTCGAAAGACACGTAGTCCCAAGGCGCAGCCGCGCCGTCGAGGACATTCCCATCGGAGATGTTCTGACGCTTTACCTCCAGCAAGTGGTCCCAAAGCTGGCGACTGCAAGGAAGGCGGCCGGCCGATTTGAGCGCCTCGCCGAATGGTGGGGTGATAAAAGCCTTTCGGAAGTCACGCGCGGAACGTGCAACCAGTTTTCCGCCACCAAATCGGACGGTGCTGCTCGACGGGAGCTGCAGGACCTACAGGCGGCGATCAACTACCACCACAAAGAGGGCCTTCATCACGCCGTGGTGCGGGTGACCTTGCCGAAGGCGGGCGAGCCAAGGGAGCGGTGGCTGACGCGCGTGGAAGTGGCGCAGCTCATCCGTGTTTGCCGAAATACCCGGGAAGTCCAAGAGGGGCGTCCAACCGAAAAGCGGCCGTTGCGCCATCTCATCCGCTTCATTCTGTTCGGTCTCTATACGGGATCTCGACCGGGCGACATCTTGACCGCTTCGTTCGCCGCTGGGCCTAGCCGCAGTTACATTGATCTTGAATCTGGCCTCTTCTATCGGAAGCCTCCCGCGAAGATCGCCACTAACAAGCGGCAGCCTACCACGCCGG
>JAGVII010000191.1 GCA_020056155.1 Afipia sp. | reverse complement strand
CAGATGAGCGAGAAGTTCGTCAAGATGGGCGGACAGGTCTATGTCGAGGCAGACGCGGTGAAAGAGAGCAATAAGGCGTTCTAGTCAGCAATAAACTAAACGTCGTGCCTGGACTTATCGGGCATCAGTCAAAGAACAAAAGGCCGGGCGACAGCCCGGCATTTTGTGTAGCTTTCCAGAGAGAGTCTGTACAACTTGATGCGATCCGGCGAAGTGGATACCATCTAACGCGCTCTCTATTTTTGAATTTCCATAAAACCATTTAACTGTCCCTGCGGGAGCAGAATTATGAATCCCTTTCTCGCACGAATAGCAGAAGAAGTAGCGAACGGAAAATCTCCAACGCCAGTTACTACAAGAGAATTCTTGTCTTGGTTTGATGCGCAACGACGCGGTTATTGGATTGTTCGCTCCATCAGACGCGATTTAGAGAAAGCGGGCTTGCAAACAGTTCCTGACTTCGAATCCAATTTTATAGATTCGCCGCTAGAGTTACGTCGGGTGATGGCGATCAATCCTGAAACGACGGCATCAACAGCCAATGCAGAAGTCGGAACGAATAACCGCCCTGAACTTTCGACCGAAATCTCCGTTGCCAATCCGGAATGGGCAAGAAAAGACCCTACTTACAGGATCAGCAAACTTGGACCGGCGAATCAGCCTATTGTCAGTGTAAAGCCAGACGCCCCCTTAACGGAGGTAACGGCCTTGCTACTGCTGCGCAACTTTTCGCAGCTTCCTGTTATGACGAATGAACGGGACGTAAAGGGCGTCATAACTTGGACGTCAATTGGGTCGCGTTTAGCTTTAGCAAATGCGGGAACACATGCTCGCGATTTTATGGAAGCACACCATGAAATTCGAAGTCACTTCTCGATATTCGACGCGATTCCGATAATAGTGACACACCAGTATGTTCTGATCCGAGGAGAAGATAACCGGATCACGGGAATAATTACCGCTAGCGACCTTAGTGAACAGTTCAGATTGCTTGCAGAACCTTTCCTACTGCTAGGGGAAATAGAAAACCATCTACGCAGTATGATCGCTGATCGCTTCTCAATAGCTGATTTAACTGATGCCCGCGATCCGAACGGCGACGAACGCCAAATACAAAGCCCAGCCAATTTAGCATTTGGCGAGTACGTAAGATTGTTGGAAAAACCAGATCGGTGGAAACAATTTGGACTTGCCATCGATAGAGCTAGTTTTTGCAAGGATCTCGATAATATCCGTCAGATCCGAAATGACGTTATGCATTTTGATCCAGATGGAGTGCCGCCAAAGGAGCTAGAGAACTTGCGAGATTTCACAAGATTCCTCAATCAAATTCAGAGCATCATCTCAAGTAATAGCGCCTAATGCACAGGATAGCGCGCATTCCATTCAACTTCCCAAACTGATGTCGCTCCCTGCTTCCGCAACGCAAAAATGTGATCTCGCAGTCGCGCGCTATGATTAGGCGTCTGGATATAATCGCTCGCTCCACGGACTTCCATGCATAACCTCACACCCCTCTCCGGACTTCTCGGCGGCGCGATGATCGGGCTGGCCGCCGCGCTGCTGATGCTGCTGACCGGGCGCATTGCTGGCATCAGCGGCATCTTCGGCGGATTACTCACACTCAACGCGAGTGATCGCGGCTGGCGGCTCGCCTTTGTCGCCGGCCTGATCGCAGCACCGCTCATCGCATCAATCCTCACCGGCGCGCTGTTGCCCTCGCCTGCAATGCCCGCAAGCCTGCTCCTGATTGTCGTGGCCGGACTTCTTGTCGGTTTCGGCAGCCGTATGGGCGGCGGCTGCACTTCGGGTCACGGCGTCTGCGGCGTCGCGCGGCTGTCGGCGCGCTCGCTCATCGCCACCGCGGTTTTCATGATCGCGGCGATCATCACCGTCGCCATCGCGCGTCACATGATCGGAGGCTGACCATGCCGCTCGTTGTTGTGAGTTTTGCCTGCGGACTGATTTTCGGCGCGGGACTTCTGATCTCCGGCATGACCGACACGGCGAAGGTGCTCGGCTTCCTCGATCTGTTCGGCGCGTGGGACGCGACGCTCGCCTTCGTGATGGCGGGTGCCGTCGCCGTTTCGAGCATCGGGTTCGCTCTGGCGAAGCGCCGCGGCGCACCCGCCTTCTCCGCGCAGCATCTGTGGCCGACGCGCAAGGACATCGATGCGCCGCTGGTGACGGGCGCAGCCCTGTTCGGCATCGGCTGGGGTCTGGTGGGCCTCTGCCCCGGCCCGGCTCTGGTCAATCTCGCCGGTCTCAGCCTGCCGGTGATCGCGTTCGTCGCCGCCATGGCCGCCGGGATGCTGGGTCATGAGGCATGGGCCAGATACCGCTCGAGCGCGCCAAAGACCGCGCAAGCCTCTGTCACCGCAGGCGGAGACGGCTAGCATCGGTCATTCCAGCGCAGCGCCCTTGTCCTGAATTATGGCAGTCACGAAAACGCTGCTAGAAAGACGGCATGGTGAATCATCTGGAGTGCAGACGTGGCTGACGACGCGACCTCACGGCTATCACGGCGGGGACCGCAAGGTCCGCAGGGCAAACCCGGAAAGCCGGGACCGCAGGGGCATCCTGGCCGGATCGGGCCGGAAGGTGCCCGCGGCAAGCCGGGCCTGCCCGGT
>JAGVII010000059.1 GCA_020056155.1 Afipia sp. | reverse complement strand
ATCAGCAGATCAAGGCCACGGTGGTTTCGATGATCGCAGGTCCGGCCTATCAGGAATTCATCGATGCCGCCGGTGCAGGCGGAGAAAACATCACCAGCGCCGCCTGGTGGCATCCCGCCGCGCAGTATTCCGGCAAGGACATTTTCGGCACCACGGCAAACTACGTGAAGCTGTTCAAGGAAAAGTTCAAATCCGAACCTGACTACGCGCAGGCGTCGGCTTCGGTCGCCGGAGCGTTGTTCCAGATGGCGATCGAGAAGGCCGGGTCGCTCGACAAGGACAAGGTGCGCGACGAACTCGCAAAGCTTGACGTCATGACGTTCTTCGGCCCCGTGAAATTTGGTCCGACAGGGCAGATCAACTCGCTGGAGCCGCCGGTATTCCAGCTTCAGGGCGGCAAGCCTGTCGTGCTTTCGCCTGCGCTGATCAAGCAGGGCGAATTCAAGCTCGGCGTGAACTGATCCACGGGCGCGGAGGCGAGGACATCACATGCTGGCGGCCCAGGTTCTGATCAATGCTTTAGTGCTGGGCTGCCTTTACGCATGTATTGCGATCGGCTTCTCACTGGTTTGGGGCGTTCTGAACGTCATCAACCTGATCCATGGTTCTTTTATCGTTCTTGGCGCTTATCTGGCGTGGGGACTTTATCAGTCACTCCATATCTCGCCGTGGTACGCGCTGGTCATCGCGGCGCCGTTGTTCTTCGCGTTCGGTTACCTCATTCAGCGGATCATTCTCAACCGTGTGATCACCGCGCCGGTGCTGGTGACGCTGACGCTGACGTTCGGCCTCGACCTCATCCTCAACAATGCGATGATCTATTACTTCAAGGCGGATTACCGGAAGCTGACGCTGACGCCGCCGATGGGCTCGATCTCCCTGTTTGATGTCGTCGTTCCTGTCGACCGGCTGATCGCGACCGCGTCCGCGCTGGCGCTGACCGGGGTGCTTTACCTGATCCTGCGCCGGTTGCGGGTCGGGCGAGCCATTGTCGCGGTGCGGCTCGATCGCGACGCTGCCACGCTGATGGGTGTCGATGTCAATTCGATCTACGCGATTGCCTTCGGCCTCGGTGCGGCGCTGGCCGGCTGCGCAGGCGTGCTGATGGCGCTGATCTTCCCGATCTCGCCGCTGACCTCCACGGCCTATCTCGGCAAGGCCTTCGTTGTCTGCGTGCTCGGCGGCCTCGGGAGTGTGTCGGGTGCGCTGGCCGGCGGCATCCTGCTGGCTCTGATCGAAGGCATTGGTTCGACACTAATCGGTCCGGCTCATGCGACGACGCTGTCATTCGTCTTGCTGATCATCTTCCTGATTGTCCGCCCTCAGGGCCTGCTTGGCCGGAAGGGCTTCGAATGACCCGATCGAATCTGATCCTGCTTGTCCTGGTCGCCTGCATCGCCGCGTTGCCGATGTTCGGCGGAGCCTATGCCCTGCGGCTCGGCACGATCGCCTGCATGTATGCGATCCTTGCCCAGTCATGGAACATCGTCGGTGGTTTCGCGGGCTATCCATCGTTCGCGACGGCGGCGTTCTTCGGCTTGGGAGCCTACACCACCGGCGTTTTGATGTCGCGGGGCGTGCCTCTTGGGGTTGCCATCACCGCGGCATGGGTTGGTGGATTCGTGCTTGCAGGTCTTCTTGGCGCCGCGCTGCTTCGCCTGCGCGGACATTACTTCGCGATTGCCAGCCTTTCGCTGATCGAGGTGTTTCGCGAACTCGTCAACAATGCCACCGATCTCACCGGTGGCGGCATGGGCCTGAACATCCCGCTGACATCCGCAGCCGGTGTGATGTCGGACGCAACCTTCTTCTTTTATGCGATGTGGGCGCTGCTGCTCGGGACCGCCCTGATGGTGTTCGCGGTCGCCGGGTCAAAGCTGGGCTTCGGGCTTGCCTGCATCCGGCAGAACGAGACCGCCGCCAACATGATCGGTCTCAATGCCACGCTCTATAAAAGCGTTGCGTTTGGCCTTTCCGCATGTTTCGTCAGCGCCGCGGGCGGCATCTATGCCGCGTGGGTCCATTATATCGATCCGTCCGATGTTTTCGACATCCTGTATTCGGTCAAGCCGATCGTGATGGCGCTGATCGGCGGTCTCGGTTCGCCGCTCGGCGTTGTTATCGGCGCGCTCGTCTATCTCGGCCTGGAGGAGGTGGTCTGGCGCAACTACATCCAGATCCACAGCGGCGTCCTCGGCGTTCTCATTGTCGCGCTGCTGCTGTTCCTCCCGCACGGGTTGATGTCGCTGCGTGATCGACTTCTTTCATGGAGGCCGAAGCGTGTCTGAGATTCTCCGGCTTCAGTCAGTCTCCCGTCATTTCAGCGGCCTCAAGGCGCTCAGCGACGTGTCGCTCGGCATCAATAAGGGCGAGGTGCTTGGCCTGATCGGTCCGAACGGCGCGGGGAAGACCACGCTCGTCAATGTCGTCACCGGAGTGACGCCGGCGAGTTCCGGAACGGTGACGTTCGCGGGGCAGGACATCACGCGTGTAAAGACCTACCAGTCCGCGCGTCTCGGTCTGTCCCGCACCTTCCAGATCGTGCAGCCCTTCGCTGAACTCTCCGCTCTCGACAACGTGGCTGCCGCGGCGCTGTTTTCGCAGCCGAATGAAAGCCTGAAGTCGGCGCGTGAGGCGGCTCGTGAACGCCTGGCCTTCGTCGGTCTCGAAGCCCAGTCGGATCAGCCGGCGGCGACGCTGACGCTGGCGATGCGCAAGCGGCTTGAACTCGCAAAGGCATTGGCGATGAAGCCGAAGCTGCTGTTTCTGGACGAAGTCAACGCTGGATTGAACAGCGCCGAGGTGGAGCGCGCGACCCGGCTCATCCACGAGCTTGCCGCCAGCGGCATTACGATTGTGATGATCGAGCATCTCATGAAGGTCGTGCTTAATGTCTGTACGCGCATTGTCGTGTTGCATAACGGACGGCTGATCGCAGACGGCATGCCGCGCGATGTGATCAAGAATCCAGCCGTCGTGGAAGCCTATCTCGGTCAGCAATATGCCCAGAGGGCCGCCGCCCATGGTTGATGCTGTTCCCATTCTCGAATTGCAAGGTCTGCGCGCCGGCTATGGCGAGGTACAGGTGCTCTGGGGCATCGATCTCGCGGTGCGCAGGGGTGAAATTACGGCGCTGATCGGCTCCAACGGGGCGGGCAAGACGACGCTGATGCGCGCGCTGTCGGGTCTGATTCCGGTTCAGTCCGGCTCCTATCGATCGGATGGCGAGGACCTTGCGGGCGCTACCGCCGCCAAGATTCTTTCACGCGGCATTGTTCACGTGCCAGAAGGGCGGCGCCTGTTCGGCGCAATGAGCATCGAAGACAATCTTCTGATGGGTGCTTATTCGCGTATCGCGTCGCGCGCCGAGATAAACCGCGATATGGACAGAGTCTATACGACGTTCCCGAAGCTGTCCGAACGGCGCAATCAAGCCGCGGCGACGCTCTCCGGCGGAGAGCAGCAGATGTGTGCCATTGGACGCGGCCTGATGAGCGCGCCGAAGCTGCTGATGATTGACGAGCTGTCGCTCGGTCTCTCGCCTCTGCTGGTGGAGCAACTTGTCGCCGCGCTGCGTACGCTCAATGCCGAAGGCATGTCGATTTTACTGGTCGAGCAGGATGTCACGACGGCGCTGGATTT
>JAGVII010000173.1 GCA_020056155.1 Afipia sp. | reverse complement strand
TGTGCTCTTCCGATCTTTCTTCGACGATCTGGTGCACGACGAACAGGCCCAGGCCCATGCCCTTGCCGACATCCTTGGTGGTAAAGAATGGATCGAAGATGCGCGGAAGAATTGCGGCAAGGAGCCGTACCACCACGGCTGACTTTCGCGGCTGACTTTCTTCGGGGCTGACTGCCAGCCTAACCGCGAGCGGCGACGGTGACGCGATTACGGCCGTGAGACTTCGAGGTATAGAGGGCGCTGTCGGCGCGGCCGATCAGGTCGGTGGGCGACTCGCCGCCGGTGAAATGGGCGACCCCGATCGATATGCTGATGGTGTCGACGGTCTCGTTGTTGCCCACGCGCTGAATCCGGCAGTTTGCGACGGTACTGCGAATCTTCTCCGCAACGGCCCTGGCGCCCATCGGTGGCGTATCGGGCAGGATGACGGCAAACTCCTCGCCGCCATAGCGTGCCGCCGTATCCCTGCCCTTGACGTTGTCCTTCAGGACTTGCGCGATCGAGCGGATCACCTTGTCGCCGAACAGGTGGCCGTACTTGTCATTGACATTCTTGAAGTGGTCGATATCGAGAAGAAGCAGGCTGAGTTCGCTGGCCTGTTCAGTCGCCTCGCGCATGCGATCGGCCAGCGATTGATCGAAGCCACGCCTGTTCGCGAGTCCGGTAAGGCCGTCGCTCAGCGCCTCTTCCCGCGCCCGGACGATTTCCGACTGTAGCCGCTCGATTTCGTCTTTGCTGCTGTCCAGGCGAGCATTGAGCACGGCGACCGCGTCTTGCATCTGGCGGGTGTCGCCGATAATGCCGGCGGCCTCTTCCGCCAGGGACTTTTCCGACTTTCCGTCGAGGAGGCCTTCCGACCACTCCTCCAGGACACTCCCGAATCGGGAGGCCTGTTTGCCGGCCTGGTTCGCCGAGTCCGACAGATCCGACAGGACGCGCCGGAAACCGTCGGCCACCTGTTGCGCCGACTGTTCGTCCAAGCCGGCAATGT
The DNA here is from genome assembly GCA_020056155.1 of Afipia sp. Lineage (GTDB taxonomy): Bacteria > Pseudomonadota > Alphaproteobacteria > Rhizobiales > Xanthobacteraceae > Afipia. The sequence goes on along the minus strand of JAGVII010000173.1, from coordinate 3,539 downwards.
ACTTCCGGTACAGGGCGTAAGTCGCCTCTTCATCCAATGCGAGCTCGGTTTGCATCGCCCGCTCAAGCTCGGAACTCAGCGGCGCATTCATGCCGGCCACGTGCTCATACCAGATCGAGAAGCTGATCGGGTGCATGGCCGAATCCTGTTTCGCCATCAGCGGCAGCGCCAGCCGGAGGCACTCCGCGGTATGTTCAGGACTGTCTCGATATCTCATGGTTGCTGGTCCGCCCCGCTGTCGGCGATCTTGTCCAGGCTGCTCAGCACCTCAAGGCTAGCCGATTCCATTTGCGTGATCGCGACGAAGGCCTTTTCGAAATCGCCATCGATATGCGCCTGAAGCGCGCCGAGCCCGGCCGTGTGGAACCGCTGGTGCGGTCCCTCCATTTCCCGATAGCCGGGACGCGTCGAGTAGTCGCGCTTGCCGTCGCCCTCGTAATACCACTTGCCGAGCCGGCAACCGGTGTGGTCGGCAAAATCGCGGATGGTCTTTTCCGATTGGCACATGAAGACCTTGTAGATCTCGAACTTGTAGACCAGATGGTCGATCTTGGCCACCTCAACGAAGCTGCGCAGCGCCGAACCGGCAATCGTCGTTTCCATGCGCTTGGACAGGACGAACAGCTCCTGCATGCGCTCGGTCGCCGTTTCGCCGTCCTGACCAAAGGTGCTGGATCGATGCGCCCAGCGTTCCATCTGCTCTCGTGCCGTCTGGGTTTCCTGCTGGATCGAGGACACGAGTCCGGAGATTTCCGTCGTCGCGCTGGTGGTGCGCTCCGCGAGCTTGCGCACCTCGTCGGCAACCACCGCGAATCCCCGCCCCTGCTCACCGGCGCGGGCGGCCTCGATGGCGGCGTTCAGAACCAGGAGGTTGGTCTGGTCGGCGATTTCCTTGATCAACTGGATGATGCCGCCGATCTGCGTGGCCCGCTCGGTCAGCGAATCGACGTTCTTCGCCATCTCGCCGCTGTCGTTGGCCATTGCGCGCAGATTCCCGGAAATCGCCGTCATGGCCTCCCGATTGGCGCTCGACACACTGGCCGCGTCGGCGGCATGGTGCCGCTCGGCCTCCATCGTCTTGGCGACTTCCACCTGGGAGCGCTGGATATCGAGAAACGAATGTCCGAATGCCCCCAGCGTCTTGTACATGCGGTTGCAATTCTCGAGATCGAGCCGCATCTCGTTTTCCCCGTCCTCAGCCTTGCCCAACGCCTGTCGCACGGACGCGACTTCGGCGTCCCGCGTCGCCAGCAACTCCTGGGCGTCCCTCAAGGAACGCTCCAGTTCGCCGATTCGTTTCTTGTATTCACCACAGAACATTTCCCACCCCCTTCGTCAGGTTCTCTAAGCCATTACAGTGAAATCGGGACGCGCCGGCCGTATGGTCGGGCCGCGTGCGCACAGGCAATGAGGGACATCGCCTGTGACGCCGGCAAGAAAGGGAAACGGATTACCTGAAGAAAGCACCCAATCCTCCAAACCCAAAAGACACCATGCGTGTCCAACGCACAATGCATGCAACGGGGTTTGGGTCGCGTGCTTAAGACCGGCTGGGGAAGCGTCTCGCGCCGATTCGGCGGCGGCAAGGCCGGCCCAGCAGATTGGGGCGCAAGCCTACTACTATCGATGGTACCTGTAAAGGTAGGGGCTTTGCTGAATCAGCGGTTCGCTGTCGCCGCCCGAGGGGTTCCATCGTCATTCCCCGCGCCGCCGACGTCGATGCCGTTTTCGCCCCGGGTAATCGCGTTGGCAACCTCGACAACTTTCCGTTGCTGTCGCCGGGCATGTCGACGGATGGCCTCGAAAGCGGCCTCGGCGGTGACGTCGTGGCGTTGCATCAACATTCCCACCGCAGTCGCGATTTCCCGGTTTGAGACAAGCGCGGCCGCCAGGCTTTGTTCCGCTTCCCGACTCCTGCGCAACTCGGCCGCCCTGGCCAGGGCCGCTTGAAGTGTCGGCACAATACGGGCCACATCTATCGGCTTGACGAGATAACCGAACGCTCCCGCCTTCACCGCCTCGTCGATCAGTTGTTGGTCGTCATAGGCGGTCAAGAACATGAACGGCACGGTCGCCCCCGCGGCAAGTCTCCGCGCCAGCTCCAGCCCGGTCAGCCCGGGCATGCGTATGTCGAGAAGGGCAAAGTCGGGGCGCGACTCAAGGCATAACGCCAATGCGCTCGGGCCGTCCTGTGCGGACATTACCTCGAATCCCGCTTCCCGCAAGCCTTCCACCAGCGTAAGAAGAATGACGCGGTCGTCGTCCGCGACGAGTATGCGCGGACGCGCGATGTCGGTATCGGCGGGCTTCATTCCGATTGATCACCTCGAGATATCACGGGAAACTCCAAGTAAAGCACAACCTCGACCCTGCCATCGCGACGACTGAAGCTCAACACCGCGCCCCGCGTCGGCATCAGCGAGCGGACCAGGCCAAGTCCTGTGCCCAATCCGGTTCCGGCCGCAAAATCGAAGTCCGGAGGAAGGGACGCGCCGTCGTTGCTGATGGCGATCACCGCCGCCTCCTCGCTTTCGGACAGGCGTACTTCCACCGCTCGGTCCTCGTCCTCAATCTCGTCGACGCTGTGCTTCAAGGCGTTTCGAAGCAGTTCGTTCAGGATCAAGGCGAGTGGTACGGCTTCGGCTTTCTCGACCTGATGCGAAACATTGGAATCGATGTGGAACAGCAGCGACGAATCCGCGCCAAGAAATTCCCGGCCGACCCTGACGATATCTCGCAGCATGTCGCTCAGCCGCAACAGCTCGGTATCGGACTGGCCCTGCAATCCATGAACGGAGGCGATGGCGAACACCTGCGCGACGGCCTGCTCCAACGGGTCCCGCAACGTCTGGTGCCTGCCGAGTTGGCGGCGGAGCATGCCCGCAACCGCCTGTAGGGTGTTCTTGATGCGGTGATGTATTTCCCGTACCAGCGCGTCGCGTTGCGCAACCATCGAGGCCATTCGTTCTTCCTGGTCGCGTTTCTGCCGGGTGATGTCGGTGATCAGGGCGAAGAAACCGTCCACGCGGTCGCCAACCCGATCGGGCGTGTACTGGACAAGGACATGCGCGGCCCGATCTCCGGGCCGTTGTATCTCGCGCTCGAACAGTTGGGGGCGCCCATGCAGCGCCTCGTCGATTTGCGCACCGCTCATCGCGAGCGGCCGAGGCCCGGGTCCGGGCGCGGCCTCGTCGTCCCGGGCCGCGTCGTGTCCGAACCATTCGATGTAGCCGCGACTGGCGTATCGACAGCGGAGATCACGATCCCAGTAGGCGATCATGCCGGGCACATTCTCGCTCAGCCCTTTCAAGAAACGCTCGTGAGTGGCAAGTACGTCGACCGACTCCGCTTCTTTCCGCGCGAACTCCCGCTGACGCCGTCGAAAATAGCGGAGGCCGAGCGTCGAGACGACCGCTATCAGGCAGACCAGCCCGACCTGAATTTCGAGGTCGCGGCGCCACACGGCAAAGACCGCGTTCAAATCCCGCCCGACAGCGACGACAAGCGGCTTGTCCTGCTCCAGCAACGTCGACTGGATG
>JAGVII010000220.1 GCA_020056155.1 Afipia sp. | reverse complement strand
GGCCCCGGCCGATCTCGATCGCATGCTCCAAAAGGCCCGCTCAAAGAGGATAGCGAAGGGCGGTACGGTTTTCGAGCAGGAAGCAGAAGCGCAGTGCTTTTTCCTCCTGATCGATGGACATGTCCGCGTGGTAAAGGCGACTCCGGACGGCCAGCAAGTCATAGTGCGCTACATCAGTCCGGGCGAATTGATGGGCATCGCGCAGGCACTGGGCCGATCCACCTATCCGGCGAGCGCGATCGCAGCGATCGACTGTGTGGTGCTGGCCTGGCCTGGCCACCTTTGGTCGGAATTCGCATTCGCAATTCCGAGCTTTGGCGCTAACACCTACAAGACCGTAGGGACCAGACTTCACGACACGCATAGCCGGATCGTCGAGATGGCGACCGAACAGGTTGAACAACGCATTGCCCATTCGTTGCTGCGTCTCGTCAAACAGACTGGAAAAGCCACCGATGAAGGCATCCTGATTGACTTTCCGATTTCACGCCAGGACATCGCCGAGATGACCGGCACGACGGTTCACACGGTCAGCCGCCTGCTCACCTCCTGGGAAGACAAGGGACTTGTCAAAAGCGGCCGACAGAAAGTGACGGTCGTTGAGCCACATCGCCTGTTCCTGCTTGCGCGGGGTCGCGCGGAGAAGATCTGAAGCGATCTGCTCTCTTATCTCTTCATAGCGCCGACCAGATTGCGGATGAGCAGTGTTTCGTCAACCTGATGTTCTTTAGCCGCATCAGCTGGACTGTGAAAAGGTGCTATGGGACAGCCGACGCAAAGCAATCCATGATCAAGAACGACGCGGATGGTGTCGGGCCATTCGCGCATGATTGCGTCCATCGTCATGTCGTCGTGAAACTTCGGTTTCATGGCAGCGATCCGCTCCAAGGATGCGTCATCATCAAGCATTGGAGCGCAACCTTCATTGCGGAACAGCAAATACAATTCAGATAATTCGGGGAAGCAAGGATTCTGATGCCCTCCGCTGCGGCGTTGCTACATGCCGGCAGCTATGCGGCGACCGCGAGACGCGGCGGCCGGTGTGAAGCAATCAAGTGTGCTTTGGAAGGCAGCTCAGGCGCTGGGCGACTCGACACTGCAATAGTCTATTGGCGAACCGGCTCCGTCGGCTCCAGTGCTTTTTTGGGTAATGGATTTTGCTTGCGTCAGCGCAAAGAACGTTTCGATCGAAGCAATAAGCTTTAGTCATCAGTCTGGTGAAACGCGTCGTTTCAGAAGTCCAGCACGATCCTGAGAGAAAACTAAGGTGACTGGCGTCTCCCTTTCCCGCTGGACGATGTCCTACTTTGCCGCGGCGCTTGCCGCGCTCTTGCTGGCAGAGGGGCTGATGGCGGTCGGGTACGGCTATCCGTCCGCCCCCGTTGCGTCTCCGCAGACTCTCATCGTCGTGCATATCGTGGCGATCGGCTGGCTGAGCTTGCTCATGTGCGGAGCGCTGTTCCAGTTCGTGCCGGTTCTGATCAATCGGCCACTATTCAACGATCTCCTGACCATGCCAGCGCTTCTGTGCCTGCTTGGCGGACTTGTCGTGCTGCTTTCGGGGTTTCTCTGGCTAGACGGACAAATCGAGGACACGCTGCCGTTTTTCACAATCGCGAGCGTTCTGCTTGGTCTCGGCTTCGCGTTCGCAGTGTGGAACTTGGCCGCAACGTTGATGTCTGGCCGACCCCTTCCTCTGCCAGCGCGTTTCGTCGCCGCAGGTCTGGGTGGAATCTCCCTAACCGCAACGCTCGGTATTGTATTTGCACTCGTTCACGGCGGCGTGGACAGCGCTTACCTCATCGATCTTGCCGCGCGGGGCGTTCCACTTCATGTCATCGCCGGCCTCGGCGGCTGGCTCACTCTCTCGGCGATGGGGGTCAGCTACCGGCTCTTTTCCATGTTCATGCTCGCACCGGAACTGGACCGCCGCGGCAGCAGGCTTGCGCTGTATCTCGCCGTATGTGCCTTGGGTATTGCGATACCGGGGGGCGTCCTTGCCATCTCGATGGGTTGGAACCTCGACACAGTCCTCCTTGGCACCGGGGCTGCGGGCCTGGCTAGTCTGTCCTTCTATGGACGCGATATCGTGCACCTCTATCTCACCCGTAATCGGCGAACCATCGAACTCAACACGCGCGTCAGCGCATTTGCCTTTGCGTCGCTTGGAGTGGTCGTTCTGTTGGCCGTGATCCTCGCAGCATTGGGCGAATTGGAACGGCACGGCGCCGTCATCGTCTTCCTCGCCACGTTCGGCTGGCTGTCGGGGCTCGGACTGGCGAAGCTCTACAAAATCGTACCGTTCATGACCTGGCTCGAATGCTACGGGCCGGTGCTCGGCAAAAAGCCGACCCCGCGCGTTCAGGATCTAGTCGTCGAAAAGCGCGCCGTGAAATGGTTCCTGATGTATTTCTCGTCGGTCTGGGGAGCCACGGCGGCCCTCCTCTTCGAGAATCCCCAAATATTTCAGGCGGCGGCCGCGACAATGTTAGTCGCGACGGCCGGGATAATCATGCAACTTCTGCGCGCTCGCCGGCTTGTCGACGTGGATGTCGGCGCTCGCTTCCCTCAAGGGGCGCACAGGCCCGCATTGCTCTACTCATTTGTCCAGACGGCGTGACGCCAGGCAGGTATCGAGATGATGAAGACGATAGCCTTCGTGGAACTGGATGTTCGGCCTATCCTGGCCGCGGGCGACGAGCCGTTCGCCAAGATCATGGAGACGGTCGCCGCGCTCTCGCCTGGCGAAGGGCTGCGGCTGTTGACGCCGTTCAGGCCGGTCCCGCTGTTCCGGGTGCTGGGCTCGAGAGGATTCGGTTACGAGGACAGGGAGATCGGCAACGGTGACTGGGAAGTCCTCTTCCAGCGCGTCGGAACTGGCGAATTCGTGCACCAGCGAGCTGGCTCTCCCGGTCACGCGCAGTGGCCCGACGCCCTCATGTGCCTCGACAACCGCGAACTCGAGCCACCCGAGCCGATGGTGCGTATCTTGGCGGCAACAGAGGCGAT
>JAGVII010000647.1 GCA_020056155.1 Afipia sp. | reverse complement strand
GGGCGATGGCAGGTGAAGCGACCGCGGCACCGGCTGCGCCGATACCCGCGATTTTGATAAACTCGCGACGTTTCATGAATAACTCCCTGAATGTGATTTGTCTGTTTTTGCCCTTCTTTTCGTGGCTTGAACCCAGAGCATGGAACAACCGCATCCGAATATCCATGCCGATTTCATTGACCGCACTGCAAAAAAGAAACCCGGCCTCCTTGCGGAGACCGGGTTCATTCAGACAACTTCAGTTGAACGTAATCAGCCGCGGGTGCGCGACCGGATCATGAAGCTGTCGTTGGTATACTCGGCAACCTGCCACCACAGGTACTGATCCGAACGATAGGCCTGCATGGCATCGATCGCCTTCTTGAAGTCGGCGTTCTTGCCCGAGATTTCAGCCCACAGCTCATTGGTTGCCTTGAGGCACGCGTCGAGCACTTCGTTGGTGAACGGACGCAGTTGCGTGCCGCTGGCCACCAGACGCTTAAGAGCGCCGGGATTCTGCATGTCGTAGCGTGCAGGCATCCAGGCGTTCACGTGGGCTGCCGCATTGGTCAGAATAGCCTGATAGTTCTTCGGCAGCGCGTTGAACTTCTCAAGGTTGGTGAATGCGTGAACCGTCGGTCCGCCTTCCCAGAAGCCTGGATAGTAGTAGTACTTCGCGACCTTGTTGAAGCCGAGCTTTTCGTCATCATACGGTCCGACCCACTCGGCCGCATCGATGGTGCCCTTTTCCAGCGAAGGATAGATGTCGCCGCCAGCGAGCTGCTGCGGAACGACGCCGACCTTGGCCAGGACCTGACCTGCGATGCCACCGATGCGCATCTTCAAGCCCTGAAGGTCAGCGACAGTCTTGATCTCCTTACGGAACCAGCCGCCCATCTGCGTGCCCGTATTGCCGCAGGGCATGCCGACTACGCCGTGCTTCTTGTAGAACTCGTTAGCCAGCTGGTTGCCGCCGCCCTGATCGAGCCACGAATTCTGCATGCGCGTGTTCAAGCCGAACGGCACCGATGCGAAGATCGCAAAGGTAGGATCCTTGCCGACGTAATAGTAGGAGACCGTGTGGCACATCTCGACCGTGCCGTTGGACGTCGCATCGAGGGCCTGCAAACCGGGAACAACTTCGCCGGCCGCGAAGACCTGAATCTGGAACTTGTTGTCGGTCATTTCGGCAACGTACTTCGAGAGCTGCTCGGCGCCGCCGTAAATGGTGTCCAGCGACTTCGGGAAGCTGGACGTCAGACGCCACTTAACTTCTGGCGACGACTGGGCAATGGCCGGCGAGGCAACCGCAGTTGCTGCTGCTCCGGCCGCAGTTACTTTCAAAAAATCACGACGCTTCATTGGCATCTCCTTTTGGGGGCGTTTCTTTTTGAAATCCCTCTGGGGCGGTCTCTAGCACGGAAGTTGGCCGGCGGAAAATGCGGTAACACTGCTTCCTGCAGGCATTAAACCAAAGTCGAATAGGCCTCAAATCACGCTAAAACGAGGCATTCTGAGGCCGTCAAATGACCGCCGCCGCGACTACAACCTGCCTTTGATGTGCTCGCCGATGGAGCGGTAAATCGCGGCGTGAACGCCGTCCGGCTCGCTGTCGACGACCGGCGTGCCGGCATCCGACGAGGTCCGGATCGACATATGCAGCGGAATTTCGCCCAGAAACGGCACCTTGAGCCGTTCAGCCTCGTGCCGGGCGCCGCCATGGCCAAAAATATCGGAGCGCGTGCCGCATTCGGGGCATTGAAAATAGCTCATGTTCTCGATGATCCCGAGAGTGGGCACGTTGACCTTGTCAAACATGGCGATCCCCCGCCGCGCATCGATCAGAGCAAGATCCTGCGGCGTTGAAACAATCACCACACCCCGGAGCGGAACCTGCTGGGCGAGCGTCAGTTGCGCATCCCCTGTACCGGGCGGCATGTCCACGACAAGGATGTCCAGTTCGCCCCACGCGACATCCCACAGCATCTGCCGGATCGCCGACATCACCATCGGCCCGCGCCAGACCATCGCGGTCTCTTCCTCGACCAGAAAGCCGATCGACATGAGTGGAAGCCCGAAGCGCATGATCGGAACCATTTTCTTGGCGTCATTAAGCGTCGGCTTTTCACGCACCCCGGTCAGGCGCGGCACCGATGGACCGTAAATGTCGGCATCGAGAAGACCCACGCGCAGGCCGAGGTCGCGCAGCGCCAGGGCAAGATTGAGCGCCGTGGTCGATTTGCCAACCCCGCCCTTGCCGGACGCCACGGCGATGATCGAGCCTATGCCCGGAATGGAAGCCTGCTTGCCCATCGGAGAATCTGACGGTGCGCCGTGCGGCGTGTGCTGTGCCACAGGCTTTACACCGTGCGAATGCTGATGTGATGACGCCGGAGCCGCGGCAGCGCCGGGTTTGCGCTCGGCTGTCAACGCAACCATTGCGGTCGTGATCCCGGGAATAGCACGGACCGCCGCCTCCGCCCTGGCGCGGACCTCCTCCCACGCCTTCGCCTCGTTGGCATCGACATTGATCGAAAAGAAAACCTTGCCGTCCGAAGCAGTGATTTCGGAGAGCACTTTCGCGTCGGTCAGCGCTACGCCGCGCGGCGACGTCACGGCGCGAAGAGCCGCAAGAACCTGGGTTTTATCGACTGCCACAATACATCTCCCAGCGTGCGGCCGTTGGGACCGTCGCCTGCGGAGCTTTCATACGCGCGTCATATGCGCCGTCAACGGCCTTGCAAGGTGGCCCCGCATTCGCATAGCTGTTGCCATCCCACCTGCCGGGAAACCCGGCCACACACTCCAGCAACCCAAAGAGCACGATATGGCAAAAGTCGCATTTCTCGGCCTCGGCGTCATGGGCTTCCCGATGGCGGGACATCTGGTCACCAAGGGTGGTCATGAGGTGACCGTCTACAATCGCACCGCTGCAAAATCGAAGGCATGGGCCGAAAAATTCGGCGGTCGCGCCGCAGCAACGCCGAAGGCTGCAGCGGAAGGGCAGGATTTTGTTATGGCCTGTGTCGGCAATGACGACGATCTGCGGGCCGTCACCATCGGAGCCGACGGAGCGTTCTCGGGCATGAAATCCGGCTCCATTTTTGTCGATCACACCACCGCTTCGGCCGAGGTTGCCCGGCAACTCGACGCGGCCGCGGCGAAGAACGGATTTCAGTTTATCGATGCTCCGGTGTCGGGTGGCCAGGCAGGCGCTGAGAACGGCGTGCTGACGGTGATGTGCGGCGGCAACGAAGCGGCCTACAAACAGGCCGAGCCGGTCATCGCGTCCTATGCCCGGATGTGCAAGCTGCTCGGCCCCGCCGGCTCCGGCCAGCTCACCAAGATGGTGAACCAGATTTGCATCGCCGGCCTCGTCGAAGGCCTGTCGGAGGGTATTCATTTCGCCAAGAAAGCCGGGCTTGATGTCCATGCCGTAATCGACACCATCTCGAAAGGCGCCGCGCAGTCCTGGCAAATGGAAAACCGCTACAAGACCATGAACGAGGGCAAGTTCGATTTCGGGTTCGCCGTCGAATGGATGCGCAAGGATCTCTCGATCTGCCTCGCGGAGGCTCGCCGCAACGGCGCGAGCCTGCCCGTGACGGCCTTGGTGGATAATTTCTATTCTGAAGTCGAGAAGATGGATGGCAAGCGCTGGGACACCTCAAGCTTGCTGGCGCGGCTGGAGCGATAATCAAATCTTGGAAAGATCGATATTCGAGGCGGCACGGTATCACGTGCCGCCTTTCTCATTGCAGTCTTTGGGGACAAGAGCAGAAAGCCTCGGGCAACATCGAAATTTACGCTTTATTAACCCGATTAAATTGACCTTTAAGCCAGCTCTTAATGATTTAGCGCCAGAAATAGCGGGCAGAAATATGCACGCGACCGGCGTGCCATTCGCATTTGTTCAGGATTTGTCGCGTAAATATGAGTGAGCCCGCCGACAAAAAAGACCTTTCCGCTGTATCGGCGGAAACGCCGGCGCGGAGCCGTCGGGCAGCCTCGCAGCGCGTGCGCGAGGCGCGCGACCGCCTGACGTCGACCAGCGGCACCCGCCCGGCCTTTGACCACGAATTGCTGCGGCAATACGCGCAAACACGCATCTCGGCCTCGCTTGTCGTCATCCTGCTCGTGGTTTCGACCGGCATTCTGGCGAGCTTCTGGATTCCTCCCGTCGCTGCCCTGATCTGGACTGCCGGCATTCTCGCGATCCACGGCATCGTCATCCGGTTTTGTTCGAAATTTCTTGCCGTTACGTCCTCATCGCCCGCCATTACGCGCAAATGGCGCCTACGCTTTGTAGGACTGGACCTGCTTTATGGATTGGCATGGACGCTGGTTCTGATTCATCCGTCGGGTATCGACGTCGTATCGAACACGCTGATGCTATTCGTGATGCTGCTGGTCATAGCGGTGTCGAGCATGCTGGCCGCGAGCCTGCCGATCGCGGCTTTTGCCGCGACTGTCCCGGTGTCGGCGGCTATTGCCATGAACTTCGTTCTTCGCGGCACTTTCGACGATTATATTCTTGCGGCGCTCGCCGTAACGGCGGAGGGTTACTTCGCCCTGCTGGCTCACCGTTTGCATTCGACAACACTTGCAACGCTCGAGGCGCGCGCCGAAAAGGATGCGCTGATCGGCGAACTCGAGCAGGCCAAGGCAATCTCGGACGAAGCGCGCCATCGCGCGGAATCCGCCAACGTCTCGAAGTCGCGCTTTCTCGCCCAGATGAGCCACGAGTTGCGCACACCGCTGAACGCCATTCTCGGATTTTCCGAGGTGATGAAGAGCGAAATCTTCGGGCCGCATGCCGTCGAGGTCTACAAGGATTACTCAGCAGATATTCATAACTCCGGCGTCCATCTGCTGAACCTCATCAACGAGATTCTCGATCTGTCGCGCATCGAGGCCGGACGTTACGAACTCAACGAAGAACCCGTAGCGCTGGTTCATGTCGTCGCGGATTGCCACCACCTGCTGAAGCTTCGTGCGTCCAGCCGCGGCATCACCATTCACGAGGTGTTCGAGCAGGATATGCCGAAGCTTTGGGGCGACGAACGCGCCACGCGACAGGTCGTCCTTAACCTGCTCTCGAACTCGATCAAATTCACGCCGCCCGGCGGCGAAATCTGGCTCAAGGTCGGCTGGACGGCATCAGGCGGACAATATCTCAGCGTCAAGGATACCGGCTCCGGCATCGCCGAGGACGAGATTCCGGTCGTGCTGGCATCGTTCGGCCAGGGATCGAACTCGATTAAATCCGCCGAGCAAGGCGCCGGCCTCGGCCTTCCGATCGCCAAAAGCCTCATCGACATGCACGGTGGCACATTTACGCTCAAGTCGACGTTGCGCGTCGGGACCGAGGTGATCGTCACTTATCCGCCGGAGCGCGTGATGACGGCCCTCGCGCCGATGCGCGACGATTCCCCGCCGCTGCAGCCCGACCGACCGCCGGAAGGAATGACCGGCGACAAAAGCCGCCCCCGTTACAAGCCGATCATGAATGCGGGAACCGGCTTGTAAAGGATCTTGCGCGAGCGATGAAAATGGCCATCAGTAACGTCCATGAACCAAGAAGCCACCTCGAAACAAGAGACGCCTTGCATCGCCGTGTGTTTCATCGATCCGAAGGCCAAGCTTTGTCTGGGCTGCGGACGTACCCTACCCGAGATCGCGGGCTGGCACAAAATGGACAACGCCGAGCGACGCGCCGTGATGGCCACGCTGCATCAGCGCCTGCTGGATGCCGGGTTGCCAATTCCGGCGTCACCGTCCGGACGACGGACTGGCTCCTGATCATAACAGGTGCCGCATGATGCGCGGGTTGATGATCATTGCTGTCGTGGTGTCCGCTGTCGGCTTTCTGCTCTCGATGTCCCACCCCGTCGCATTTGCCAGCATGAAAGGCGCGCTGATCCGCGCCACGGACCAGACCTTGAATGCGAAGCCGGCGCGCAATGTGGAAATCGCACGCGGTGACAGCGGAGAGTTTTCGTTACGGGCAAAGATCAACGGCGTCAGCACACCAATGGTGATCGACACCGGTGCGACGTCCGTGGTGCTGACCTATGAGACAGCGAAGGCGGTCGGCCTGCCGCTGGAATTGCTCGACTACAGCGTGGACGTCGAAACCGCGGGCGGCCGCGTTCGCGCCGCGCGTCTGACGCTCGACCGTCTCTCTGTCGGCAACCTGGTCGAGCGTTCGGTGCCTGAACTCGT
>JAGVII010000612.1 GCA_020056155.1 Afipia sp. | reverse complement strand
GAGTTCGAATTGCCTGCGATCGGAGGGGACGGGTTTGCGTGTGATCAGTCCCTGTTCCGTGAAGTCCTGAACGATGCGGCTGAGGTAGCCGGGATCGAGGCCCAGCTCGGCGCCGATCTCCTTGGCGAGAGCGCGGTCGCGATGCGCGAGTTCGAACAGCACGCGGGCCTCGGTCAGGGTGAACGGACTTTCGAGCAGGTGCTGCTCGAGCACGCCGATCTTGCGGGTGTAAAAGCGGTTGAAGCGCCGGATTGTGTCGATCCGGGTTTCCCGCTCGGTTTCGGAATGTGGGCTCATGGCGACGACGCCTCGTCTCGGTCAGACGGGCATTCTCGGCATATTGTTGACGCAGTCAAGTATTATTGTTGACGGGGTCAACTAACGTCAGGCGGCCACGAAAATCCGCGTCCGCAGCACCGCCCGGCCGGTGCGGCCGAGTTTCGACAGCAGCTTGGCCTCGGCGCGGCGCGCCGCGGGGGCATAGCCGCCGACCCGCTCGTAATGGTCGCGGGAAATCAGCAGGCCCTGATCCGGAGACGGGCCGGAAATGAACCGCGCCAGCGATTTCACTCCGTCGCGCACGGTGGCGTCTTCATAGGGAGAGCGCGCGTAGCGAAATACGCCGGCGCGCTGGCGGCCGCTCAGGGAAACGCCCTGAATGAACTGGGTGGTTTCGTCGATCCATCCCGAATCCAGCACCGCGCCCGGCAGCAGGAACAGCAGCCAGGGCGAGCGGCTCTGTTTGGCGCCCGCCGCGAGTGCCGCGGCGCGCGAACCTTCGAACTTCAGGAAATTGCAGCCCGCGATGTCGGCGACCCGCTCGATCGCTTCGGACGCGGCGCGATCCACCAGCACGACGTCCCGCACGAGGCCGGCCGCCGCGCCCGGCACCAGAGCCGCAAGGGTGGCAACAACGGGTTGCTCGACGCCTTCGGTGGGAATGACAACGCTGATCATGAGTGGCTGAAATACGTGTCCGTGAAACGATTTGATGCGAAACCGTTATCATCTTGTCACAGTCAGAACAGCCCGTCAGGTGCAGCTTTTTGCGGCATTCATTAACGGCGCCGCGGGGTCCTTTCGGGCGGGGAACCATCGTCTCGAAGTCGCGCCGAACGGCCGCGCGCTTGCCGAGAGCCGCTCCAGTATTTTTGGGGACGGGATGACTTGAAGTTCTTGTTTTGTTCTCATGCGATGTTATGTTCTCTCCATGAGCCGTGCATCCCATGCCCTCAAGCACCCGCCGGTGACGCCCCCCTCTGATCCGGCGGGTGTTCCTTCCCCGTTTCCGGAGATCGAAGTCGCGATCGACCGTCAGCGGCGCAGGGGCCGTGGGGCGCAATCCAACGCCAGCGGGCGCTATGAGGCCGAAGCGCGGGTCACCTTCGACGACGGCTGGCAGAGCCTCGAAGAACTTCCGCCGTTCAAGACCACGGTCGCGGTCGATACCGCGCGCAAGGTCATCACCCGCAACGACTCGCCCGATATCGGCTTCGACCGCTCGATCAATCCATATCGCGGCTGCGAGCACGGCTGCGTCTACTGTTTCGCGCGTCCGACCCACGCCTATCTCGGACTGTCGCCGGGTCTCGATTTCGAGAGCAAGCTGTTCGCCAAGCCGGACGCGCCGGGCCTGCTCGAAAAGGAACTGGCCGCGCCGGGATACGAACCGCGCATGATCGCGATCGGCACCAACACCGATCCGTATCAGCCGATCGAGCGCGAACACAAAATCATGCGCGGGATTCTCGAAGTGCTGGAGCGCACCGGGCATCCGGTCGGTATCGTCACCAAATCCGCGCTGGTGACGCGCGACATCGACATTCTTGCGCGGATGGCGAAGCGCAATCTCGCCAAGGTCGCGATTTCGGTGACGTCGCTGGACCCGAAACTCGCCCGCACCATGGAGCCGCGCGCCGCGACGCCCGCGAAGCGGCTCGAGGCGCTGCGCCAGCTGGCCGACGCCGGTATTCCGACCACGGTGATGGTCGCGCCCGTAATCCCGGCGCTGAACGATTCCGAGATCGAGCGCATTCTCGACGCCGCCGCCCATGCCGGCGTCAAGGAAGCGAGTTATGTGTTGCTGCGCCTGCCGCTCGAAGTGCGCGATCTGTTCCGCGAATGGCTGATGGCGAATTATCCGGACAGGTATCGCCACGTCTTCACCCTGATCCGCGACATGCGCGATGGCCGCGACTACGACTCGCAGTGGGGCACGCGCATGAAGGGCACCGGGCCGATGGCCTGGATGATCGGGCGGCGGTTCGAGATCGCCAGCGAGAAGCTCGGCCTCAACAAGCGGCGCTCGAAACTGACCACCGCGCACTTCGCGCGGCCCAAGCGCGCCAACGAGCAGCTTGATTTGTTCTAGCCGCCCTGAATAACGGGCACTCTTGAAAATTCCGGCTTGCGGGACGCTCCATGCGCCCGCAGCATCGCCGCATGATTCGGAAGTCCCCGGCGGTTCCAAAAGAGGCCAAAAAAGCGAAGCGAAGCGGCTTGATCGCAGCCGCGCCGAGTTTTCGCCGTGAGCGCGCGTTGTTGAAGCGCGGCGTCTGGCCGGTGGCGGGGTGTGACGAAGCCGGGCGCGGGCCGCTGGCCGGGCCGGTGGTTGCGGCTGCCGTGATCCTCGATCCGAAACGGGTTCCGAAGGGCATGGACGATTCCAAGCGGTTGTCGCGCGAGCGCCGCGAGGAACTGTTCGAGGAAATCTGCGCGACGGCGCTGGTTTCGGTGGCGATTGCGCCGCCATCGCGGATCGACCGCGACAATATCCTGCGCGCCTCGCTCTGGGCGCTGGCGCGCGCGGTGCATGCGCTGCCCGAAGCGCCGAAGCATGTCTTTGTCGACGGGCGCGACCGGCTGGCTACATCCTGCGACTGCGAGGCGGTGATCGGCGGCGACGGCATCGTACTGTCGATTGCCGCGGCCTCGATTGTTGCGAAAGTCTCGCGCGACCGGCTGATGTGCCGGCTGGCGCAGGATCATCCCGGCTACGGCTTCGAGCAGCACATGGGTTACGGCGTCCCGGCGCATCTCGAAGCGCTCGACCGGCTCGGACCGACGATTCATCACCGCCGCTTTTTCGCGCCTGTCGCGGCGTCACGCCGCAAGCACTTTGGGGAAGACGACGCCCCGGCGGCGGCCCAGATCGAGATGATCATATCGTCCGAAGAGCCGATCGCGGTCATCTGACCGGTTCGGTTGCCTGATCGCCTCATGCGCTTTATCAGTGTGGCGTCCCTCGCACGGCGAGTGTCCCGTATTCGACGTTTGCTTCATTCCGCCGCGCTTTCCAGGCAAACGTCGGATACGAAAGGACACTGGTAAACTATGACCATGGTGATCCTTTGGCTCTGACATTCGTAAAGTGCCTGCGGAGGATATGATACGAATGTCAGAACCGGATCACCATTCAGGCGTTTCATGCGTTTCACATCCCTGATCGTTGAACTGGTCCGCGCCCGGCCGCGCCTGATCTTCTGGATCGTGGTGCTGGCGCAGGCGGCGCTCTGGCTGTTTTTGCCGTGGCTGCTGTACGGGAGCCCGCCGGGCGAGGTGGCCACGGTGCTTGCCTTCGGCAGGGAGTATCAGGTCGGCACCCATCTCGGCCCGCCGCTGGCGTTCTGGCTCGCGGATGTCGCGTTCCGGCTGTCCGGCAATCATATGTTCGGCGTCTATCTGCTGGCGCAACTCTGTTTCATCCTGACGTTCTGGGCGCTGTTCAGGCTTGGCCGCGCCATCGTCGGCGCGCAGCAGGCGGTTCTCGCGGTGCTGCTGACGGCAACGATCACGGCTTTCTCGTTTCCCGGCGCGGAGTTCGGCCCGCTTATCGTGGCGAGGCCGCTGTGGGCGCTGATCCTGCTGCACACATGGGAGATCGTCGGGCAGGGGCGGCGCCGCGCGTGGTTCTGGCTGCCGATAGAGATCGGCCTGTTGATCTTGACCACGTCGGCGGCGCACCCATTGCTGGCGATGCTGGCGGTCTTCGTGGCGGCGACGCCCAAAGGCCGCCGT
>JAGVII010000639.1 GCA_020056155.1 Afipia sp. | reverse complement strand
TGCGGCATGACGGTGTCGATATCGACCGACGACATGCGCTCCTTGATCGCGCGCTCCATGCGCAGCAGACCGATGCGGTACTGGTTCTCCATCAACTCGCCGACCGAACGCACGCGGCGGTTGCCGAGGTGATCGATGTCGTCGATCTCGCCCTTGCCGTCGCGCAGGTCGACCAGCGTCTTGATGACGGCCAGGATGTCCTCCTTGCGCAGCGTGCGCATGGTGTCCGGCGCGTCGAGCTCGAGACGCATGTTCATCTTCACGCGGCCGACGGCCGAGAGGTCGTAGCGCTCCGAATCGAAGAACAGCGACTGGAACATGGCCTGCGCCGAGTCGATCGTCGGCGGCTCACCCGGACGCATCACGCGATAGATGTCGAACAGCGCGTCTTCACGCGTCATGTTCTTGTCGGCGTTCAGCGTGTTGCGGATGTAGGGGCCGATGTTGACGTGGTCGATGTCGAGCAGCGGCAGTTCCTTGTAGCCCTGCTCGTTCAGCGCCTTCAGCAGCTTTTCGGTGATTTCCTCGCCGGCCTCAGCGTGAATTTCGCCGGTCTTCGGATTCACCAGATCCTCGGCCAGGTACATGCCGATGAGTTCATCATCAGACAGACGCAGCGCCTTGAGGCCCTTTTCCTGGAGCTGGCGTGCAGTGCGCACAGTCAGCTTCTTGCCGGCTTCGAGCACGACCTTGCCGCTGTCGGCGTCGATCAGGTCATTGATCGTCGAGTAGCCGCGGAAACGGTCGGCGACGAACGGAACGCGCCAGCCGTCCTTGACCCGCTTGTACAGGATCTTCTTGTAGAACGTGGACAGGATTTCCTCGCCGTCGAGACCGAGAGCGAACATCAGCGACGTCACCGGAATCTTGCGGCGGCGGTCGATACGCGCGAACACGATGTCCTTGGCGTCGAACTCGATGTCGAGCCACGAACCGCGATACGGAATCACGCGCGCGGCAAACAGCAGCTTGCCCGACGAATGGGTCTTGCCCTTGTCGTGGTCAAAGAACACGCCCGGCGAACGGTGCATCTGCGAGACGATAACGCGCTCGGTGCCGTTGACCACGAAGGTGCCGTTCATCGTCATGAGCGGAATGTCGCCCATGTAGACGTCCTGCTCCTTGATGTCCTTGACGGACTTGGCGCCGGTTTCTTCGTCGATATCGAACACGATGAGGCGCAGCGTCACCTTCAGCGGCGCAGCAAACGTCATGCCGCGCTGACGGCACTCGTCGACGTCATACTTCGGCTGTTCGAATTCGTAGCGGACGAATTCCAGCTGCGAGGTGCCCGAGAAATCGTTGATCGGGAACACCGAGCGGAACACCGCCTGCAAGCCTTCGTCCAGCCGTCCGCCGGTAGGTTCATCGACCATCAGGAACTGGTCGTACGACGCCTTCTGAACCTCGATGAGATTCGGCATCTCGGCAACTTCCTTGATGTGTCCGAAAAACTTACGAACGCGTTTGCGACCGGTAAAAGTTTGCTGCGACTGCGCCATCGTGGCCTCTCATTTCGCCGCCCAAACCTTCCCAACATGGGTCCGCTGGCGGCATCTTCCGGAGTGCGATGGGCACCGCCCCCGGGTTGAATTTCAAATCGCCCAGACGAACTGCCTGGGCCTCGCGGCATCCGAGTTTCTGGCGGCGGGGTTTCCCGATCCGAATCTCAAGACGCAAAATGACGTGCGGGGCGCTGTTGGCGCCCTGCCCGTCAGACAAATCCTACGGCTTGTTAAAGCCCGAAATATTCCGTCTCCCAACGTCCCGCCTTGAAATCGATCCGGGTTTCAAAGGGCGATCCGTCCTTTCGTGCCTCCGCCTATGTAGGCGGTCATCGCGGCGATTCGAGGGGTCAATCATCGAATCGTCACACATTAAAGTGTCCGAACGCCACCTTGCGGCCGCCTCCGGTATTTCGACGTCATGGCCGGGCTTGTCCCGGCCATCCACGCCTTGCCTGTCGAGATCCCCGGATCGCGCTCGGCTTCGCCTCGCTCGTCCGGGGATTTCGCTCAAGTAACCTCTGGTTACTTGAGCTCAACCTTGGCGCCAGCCTTCTCGAGCTGAGCCTTGATCTTCTCGGCTTCGTCCTTCGGAACGCCGTCCTTGACGGGCTTCGGCGCGCCTTCGACGAGGTCCTTGGCTTCCTTGAGGCCCAGGCCGGTGATGGCGCGGACTTCCTTGATGACTTCGATCTTCTTGTCGCCAGCCGCAGCGAGAACGACGGTGAAGTCGGTCTTTTCTTCAGCAGCGGCAGCGCCACCGCCACCAGCGGCAGGAGCAGCAACCGCAACAGCGGCAGCAGCCGAAACGCCCCACTTCTCTTCGAGAAGCTTCGCGAGTTCGGCAGCCTCGAGAACCGTGAGGCTCGAGAGGTCGTCCACGATCTTTTGCAAATCAGCCATTTTAACTTTCCTTCAGCGTATCAGTTCGAACCAGTTGAGATGGAGAATGGCGTCACGCCGCTTCACTCTTTGAGGCATAGGCCTGAACCACGCGGGCCAGCTTCGCAGCAGGCGCGGTGGAGAGCTGGGCGATCTTGGTCGCAGGCGCCACAAGGAGGCCGACGATCTTCGCGCGCAGTTCATCAAGCGACGGCAGCGAGGCAAGTGCCTTCACAGCGTCGGGATTCAGGACAGTGGTTCCCATCGCGCCGCCAAGGATGACGAACTTTTCGTTCGCCTTGGCGAATTCGATGGCAACTTTCGGTGCTGCAACCGGATCGTTTGAAGTCGCGATCACGGTCGGCCCCTTCAACAGGGAGCCGATGGAAACAACATCCGTGCCTTCCAGAGCAATTTTGGCGAGACGGTTCTTCGAGACCTTCACCGAGGCGCCAGCCTGCTTCATCTGCGTCCGCAGAGTCTGCATCTGGGCAACGGTCAGGCCGGAATAATGAGCAACGACCGCAACGCCCGTGGTCTTGAAGACCCCGTTCAGCGTTTCGACCGCCTCTTTTTTTGCCGCTCGTTCCACAGCAAGCTCTTTCCGGTTGGCGGTCCGCTTGAGACAGAACCGCCGGGTTGCACCGATCGTCCTGCCCGCTAAGCCTCGAGACATTCATCTCTCAACACGTCGGGCACGACGACATTTTCGGAAGCCTGCCCTCTCGCCCTTGCCAGCCTTGCGGCTCACCAGAACGAGGTGTCGAGGTTCGAACCAAATCCGCAGCCACCGCCGAATCGGGGGTGGGTCACGAAATCCGGTTTTCACCCGTCTGTGCAGGAGATTAAGCGAAGCCGTTTCCACAAGGGATTCGGCCAGGCACCTGCAGTCTTGGACAGGATGGAGCTTTCCCCGGCTTTTGACACCTGAGACAGCCCCGGCTCATTTTCGTCAGTCAAAACAAGAGTTTTCCGTTCCTGTGAGCAATCCATGCGGAATGATCGACGAGGAATGGACTCCTATTGGTTTGATTTTCGGAAAACGAGCACGGACGCGCCAGCGACAGCCAGCACGCCCGGAAAGGAATGTTT
>JAGVII010000568.1 GCA_020056155.1 Afipia sp. | reverse complement strand
TAGATCGTACGAACGGCAAACCGGTGAGGATAGCTTGGCGGATCGAGCCTCTTGGCGAAGTCTCTCAATCGTTCCATGTCACTTCGGTACCTATTGCGACACCGAATAGCCGCCGTTGACAGGGTAGGTTTGCCCCGAAATCCAGCTGGACGCCTCAGATGCGAGAAAAAGGATCATGTTCGCAACGTCTTGCGGTTCGCCGACGCGACGAATGATGTATTGTCGAAGCATCTTTTTTACGTGCTCGGGATTATCGAGCATAGTGCTCACGCCAGGAGTATTGATGCTCGCCAAAGAGACAGAATTTACACGTATCTTGTGTGCGCCCAAGGCCTTGGCCAGGCCGCGCCCCAAGCCCGCCGTCGCCGCCTTGGCTCCCGAATAGACGACCAAGCCAGGCTCGCCGACACGGCCCGCGTCGGAGATGACATTAACAATGCTCCGGTCTCCTTGCGACGCCATCATCGCAGGAAGCGCAGCACGCGTGACGTTTAGCACGCCGTAAAGATTGGTGCCTAACCAGCGCTGCCACTCGTCTGGCCCTGTCTCCCAGAATGGTGGCAGGTCGTCCAACTTGTCGGACGGACCGGCATTGCCAGCATTGTTGACCAGGATATGTAGACCGCCCGCCTCGGAGGCGGCTCCATCGACGACCTTCATGACCGAATCGAAGTCAGTGACATCGACGACGGCCGGGATGCCTTTGGACCCCAACGCGGAAACCTCGTCCGCCACTGAACGGGCGCGCTTCTCGAAAAAATCGTTGACAATAACCGTGGAACAACCATGCGCTGCAAAATGGAGCGCGACCTGTCGACCTACTCCTTGTCCCGCTCCGCTGATCAGTGCGACCTTGCCTTTCAGGCTCAGAATGTCTTCCATCATTATCCCTTGAATTCTGAAAAAGCTTCGTCCCGCTTGCCGCGGTCCCGATCTGGACGAGGCAGCCGACCGCACCATCTGCCACGCTGACTTTAAAGTCAAGATATAGCACCACCGCGTTCATCGTCGCTCGACAAGCCAATACCCGTCGCACGAGCTGGTCGCGACTCCGATGTCTCCGCTAAAGAGATCAGGACGCCACATGGGGCCAGCAGCGACACCCCCAACCATCAGTTTTGCAATGCCATCTCCAGACACGCTCTCACCCGCGAATACAATCATGTGCCGGCGGAACGACCGTCCAGACCCGCCTCGTAAATGAAAGTGGCAAGCGGGGTGATGATATCGGACACGGGCTTGACTTTGAAGTCATCTTTTTGCATGAGAGCGTCATACCGTTTCGTCGTTCTCGCAACTTCGGAGCCGACTGAACTCGAGCCGAAATTAAAGAGGCGCATGCGATAGACGCCGCTAAGGATCGCGCCATTGGGAGGAACTTATGGGAGAAGTCGTCTACCAGCATAAGGACGGACTATCGCTCACTTTGTCGAGCGACGAACTGGAAATGATTGAGGCAGTTCGTCGCTACTGCACAGGCGAACTTTTACCCTTCGTTCGTTCCCATGGCCCAAACTATATACCGCCGGAGACGATGCGGAAGATCTTCAAGCGGCTCAGCGAGTTTGGCTTTGTTAACGGCCCGCTAAACGCTGAAAGCGGGGGGCTTGGCATTTCATTGAAGATGTTTGGCTTGATTCTCGAAGAAGTCTGCCGGGTGTCGGCATCGGTAGGGACGGCTGCGCTTATCCAGACTTTGATGGCAAGGGCCTTCGTCAATCTCGCAACTTCAGATCTGCGGGAGCGTTATCTTCAGCGGATACTGGACTGCGATCTGCTTGGATGTATTGCGATTAGTGAACCGGATGTCGGGTCTAACGTGGCGGAAATCAAATGCAAAGCCGTCGAAGTGGACGGCGGCTATTCAATCTCGGGCTCCAAGAGCTGGATCTCCAATGGCGATTACTCGGATTTCTGCTTCTGCGTGGCCCGGACCGGCGAGTCCCCGTTAACTCTGGATTTGTTTTTCGTCGACAGGGCGGTCAGCCCTTATGACGTTCGCAACATTCATAAGATGGGGCTGAACGAAACCTCTACAGCTCAGGTATTCTTCGACAACTGTGTTGTCCCGACAGAAAACCGTCTCACGTTTGGTGGCCAGGGCATGCGGCAGGTGAGCATCCTCTTCGCGGTCAGTCGCCCCTTGACGGGCGTCATTTCGGTCGGCATTGCGCGCGCCGCTTTGGACGCAGCCATTGAATATTCGAAGGTGCGGACCCAGCACGGCAAGGCGATCGCCGGTCATCAGCTTGTTTCGGCGGCCTTGGGCGAAATGGCAACCCACATCGATGCCGCGCGGCTGCTTGTCCTTCGCGCGCTGGACATGTGCGACAGAGGTGTCCGCTGCGATGCGGAGGCCGCCATGTCGAAATGGTTCGCGAGTGAAATGGCGGTCGATGTGACGTCAAAGGCAATCCAGATTCACGGCGCTAACGGGATTGCGACGGAATATGAGGTGGAGCGGCTGTTTCGCGAGGCTCGCATCTTCCCTATTCCCGAGGGCACGACGGAGATCAACAAGCTCATCGTTGGCCGGGCACTCACCGGCATATCCGCGTTCTGATCCTGTTCACGCCCTTGCTGCCGAGGCTAACATAGAGCGCGACGAGCTCCAACAAAGGAGCGTCACGTTCTCGATAGGCCTCTCAATCCACCGAAAGAACGCGTCGGAAGCAAACAATGACAATCCCCAGAGTCTCAGATCCCGTAGGAGAGCGCCAGAAAAATGCTCTCTTGAAAG
>JAGVII010000625.1 GCA_020056155.1 Afipia sp. | reverse complement strand
CCAGCAGGATTTCGCCGGAGGTGGCGCGGTGAAAATGCCCCTCGCCCATCGACAGCACGTTGAACGGCACCATGCCGGCCAGCACATCATGGTCCGGCATTGCCTCGCGCAGCACCGGGACGTTACCGGTGCCGTTCTGGAGGCTGACGATCACCGTATCTTTTCTGGCGTGTTGCGCGATCAGGTCCGCGATCTCGGCGGTATCGCCGCTCTTGACCGTGACGAGGATGATATCCGCGTCCGCGAAGAGGGGCGCCGGATCGCCGGACAGTTTGATTTCCGCCGATGACAGGCGATGCTCGATGCCCTCAAAACTGGTGACCTTCAGCCCGTTCCGGTTGATGTCTTCGATCACGCGTGGCCGGGCCAGCAGCGACACCGCGTGCCCACCGGATCGCAGCATGCCGCCGACGAAGCAGCCGATGCTGCCCGCGCCCGCAACGCAAATGGATTTCGATGACGTCATCGCCGGCCCCGTCCGATGGGTAACGGAGCGGAGCGTCGCCTAAACCTTGCGGAATGGCAACGCAGGACCATCGAGCTTGCGCAGGCCCGGCTCGCGGCGCTCCAGCCACCAGCCGTACTGCTTGGGCCAGGACGCGAAGGTGCCATCGCCGATTTCGCCTTTTGTCTCGCGCAGCGCGAGTTCGGCATGCAGCGGCCAGTTCGGATCGAACAGCGCCTCGCGGCCCACCGCAACAAGATCGGTCCTGCCTTCCGCAACAATGTCCTCGGCCTGTTGCGGATGCAGAATGAGGCCGACAGCCATGGTTATGGCTTTGGTCTCGCGGCGGATCTGCTCGGCGAACGGCACCTGAAAGCTGTAGCCGCGCGGAAGCCGCGCCGCCGTGGCCGATCCCATCAACCCGCCGGACGAGCAATCGATCACGTCCGCGCCGCGCGCCCTGGCCTCGTTCACGAAGACAACCGAGTCGGAGATATCGATGCCGCCGTCGATTCCGTCGACGGACGAAATACGAACGAACAGCGGGCGTTCTGAAGGCCAGGCCGCGCGCACTGTCTCGATGATTTCGAGCGGGTATTTCATCCGCCCGGCCCGGTCGCCGCCATAGGCGTCGACGCGATGGTTCGACAGCGGCGACAGAAACTCATGCAACAGATAACCGTGCGCACAATGAATCTCGAGCACATCGAAATCCGCCTCCACCGCGCGCAGCGTGGCGAGACGCCAGTCCTCGCGCAGCTTTTTCAGATCCGGTTCCGTCAGTTCATGCGGCATCAGCCAGCCGTCGTCCATCGGAATCGCGCTGGGCGCAACGATGGTCCACGGCCTGTCGCCGCGCGCGTGATCTTCGGCCGTCAGCGCCGCATTGCCGTACCATGGCCGCTGCATGCTGGCCTTGCGCCCGGCATGCGCGAGTTGAATCGCAGGCACCGAGCCGTTGGCGCGTAAAAAATCCGCGATGCGTTTGAGCGGTCCGATCTGCCCGTCGTGCCACAGACCCAGATCGCCATGGGTGATGCGGCCTTCCGCGGTGACGGCAGCCGCCTCCG
The DNA here is from genome assembly GCA_020056155.1 of Afipia sp. Lineage (GTDB taxonomy): Bacteria > Pseudomonadota > Alphaproteobacteria > Rhizobiales > Xanthobacteraceae > Afipia. Next base: position 575 of record JAGVII010000625.1, on the reverse strand, counting down.
TCATTACGATGCCGGCGCCGCCTTGGGCAAACTTGCCGAGATGAATCAGATGCCAGTCATTGGCGAGGCCATCGTCAGCCGAATACTGACACATCGGCGAAATCACAATTCTGTTTTTCGCAGTTATGCTGCGCAAGGCAATCGGCGTGAACAAGTGGGGCTGTGACATCAGGCCTCTGTTGGCTGGCTAAGATTGGCTGGATAAGGATGATCGCCAACTTAGCAGCCCGATGACGAAAGCCAAGCAAGCAGTCATGCACCTTATCGGGGCATGCATGCGCCTCGCGCGATCTATTCCGCGGCTTGCGGTGGCCACGGCCGATCTGGCCGATAGAACAGCGCCAGCTTCAGACTCTCTGCGATCCGCTCGGCCTTGTCGCGAAACACCGCACTGACCGTTCCGTCAAACATCTCAGCGCACGTCTCGTGAAACAACTTCAGCCATGTGACAAACAATTCAGGACGCATCCCGACCACTGCGAAATGCTTCATCACCGGATTGCCCTTGTAATGTCCGCTGGTCAGCATGACCGACGACCAGAACGCATACATCTTTTCCAGATGCGGCTGCCAGT
>JAGVII010000243.1 GCA_020056155.1 Afipia sp. | reverse complement strand
TGCATTGCCTGGGCCACCGTGGCGGTTCCGGGCGACGGCCCGGAAGGCCGCTGGACGGCTTCAGGGAGTCCACCGGTAGGCATTCCCGGCGGGAGCGCCGATGTGCCGGCCGGAGCGAATGGAATCGCGGACGCCACCCTGACGGGCGCCGCCGGCGGCTCATCGTCGGGACTGTAGAACCGGTGACCGCCGATTTCGGTAAAATCGCCCTTTGCCCAGGACGGATCTCGCCGGCCGAGCGCGGCCTGCCCGCCGGGGGAGAAGAAATGCGTGGCGCCTTCGGTCGGGTCGTTCGCCCCGAAATAGGCCGCGTCGACCTGGTCGCCGATCGCCTTGTACTTCGGATCGTCCGGCGACAACGCCAGCATGCGCTGTTTTGCGACCCCGCCGTTCCAGGGTTCGAACTGGTTTTTCGCCAGCGTGACGCCCGGGATGGTGTCTCCGCCATAGCCGCCGTCGACCGCCCGATTCCGGATAACGCTTGCGACCGCGAGCTGTCCAGCCGTCGGCTCGTTGCCTGCCTCGCCGTAAACGGTCCTGATCATGAGATCCCGATCGGCGCCAACCGGCGGATCCAGTGGCGAGGACTCGTTTGGCCCGTAGATCTTCATGGACGTGTCCGCCGATGCGGGCCGCACCGGATCCGGCGCCGGCGTCGCCACCGGACCGATCGAGACATCACCGGTCGGTGCAGCCGCCGGGCTCGACGTTGCGCCAGGCTGGCCCGGGCGGAAGAGCTCGAGCGCCTGCGCGATCGCTTCGCGCTTGCCCTTCTCCTCGGCGGAATCGGCGGACATGCTGTCGGCGGTACCGAGCAGAGATTGCGCCACGCGCGCCGCGCCCTGCCAGGCGGATTTCACCGGACTGTAATCCATGCCCTGCTGCATCATGGCCGCCGCGACCTGCCGGCGCGCGGCGATCTGCGAGGGCGTTAGCTGCGCGCCGCCCTCGCCCCAGACAAACGGTGCCGCTGCGTCAGTTGCCATCAGCCCGCTCCCAACAACATCGCGTAATCGACCATGCGATAACCGGTCCAATGCCTGCCGACGGCTGTCGGCATCACCTTCTCGACTTCGTCCGCCATGACGCCGCGCTCGCGCCGGCCCATGATCGTGTATTCGTAGGTTGGCAGATCGAACACAGTGGTGCCGATGCGGACGATGTTCGATTTCAGCCGTCGATCGGACATCGCCATCAGGCCGGGCCCGTATTTCATCGCCGCGCTGCCAAGCGTGCCGGCGAGGCCGAACATGCCGCCCATTGCGGCGTTCTGGTTGCCGACCGCCGTGTTGTATTGCGAGGTCTGCGCATTGAAGTTGTTATTGACCATGCCGGCGTAGTCGACGCCGCCGACGCTTGCGTTCGGCGTGTTCGTGAAGCTCGGCGCGGAGACTTGGGATCCCGACATCAACGCCGAGATCTCGTTTATGGGTGAATTGCGTTCGGCCATGATCTCGCTGTTGGCCTGCCCGCGGCCGGTCAGCAGCAGCTGATTAAAGGCGTCGTTCTTGCCTTCGCTGAATCGCGTCATTTCCGCATTCCAGGCGGCCGAGCCGGGCTGGATGCCCTGGTTAGACAGGCGCGTGCGCAGCGCATCCTCATCTTTGGCAAATCGCGGATCCAGCCGCGCGGAGCCAAGCTCCATCAAGCGCGCTTCGGTTGCCTCGTTGCCGAGCTTCAAATTGGTTCCGAGCAAGTCGCCGATCTTGGCCGACTGATCGACGCCGATCTGCCCGATGTTGGCCTTGGTCTTGTTCGTCAGATCCAGCAGCGCCTGCTGCGCCGGCGAGAGTGTCTGCGTCGCAGTGAACTTCGGGACCGTATAGGTCTTGCCGTCGGCGCCGGTGAACGTCGAGTTTCCGGTCTGATCGTATTTGAGCGAGCCGTCCGGCGTGACCTGGTCGGTCATGTTCAGCAGTTGCTGCGTGACGGCCGTGTTCTGGTTCATCTGGCCTTGGGCTTGCGCCGTGACCATCGGATCCGGCGCAACCGGCGGCGCAGGAGTATCGGGTTTTGCCATTAGCTTCTGCCCCTGTTGAAACGGTTCGTGCGCCAGTCATCGTCGGCGAGCGTCAGGATGTGCTCGGCCTCGCCGCGGCCGCGCAATCTCGGGATGATGTATTCCTTGAAGCCGTAGGCCTTCGCGATGCGCAGCATCGGCTTATTGTGCTCGGACACGCGCAGCACCACGAGCTGGCAACCGAAGATGTCGAATGGCACGGCGAACATCGACTTCAACACCGGTCGCGTCAGCCATCGCTTGTTGATCGCGCCGGCACTCATTTCCATGACGCCTTCGCGCGGATGCAATTGGTGAAACAGGACGCCAGCAATAACGTGGCCATCTTCCAAAACGGCGAGCGAGCAGTAGCTTGAGAAACGTCCCGGCTCACCGAAAATGAGCTCCGAGACAAAGTCACCGATCGCCTGATTGAATTCCGGGCTTTTCTCGGGATCCGAGAACTTGACTCCGATCACGTAACAATGTCGCCCTGGTCGTAGGTCACATCGATCGAAACGAGTTCAACGTCGGGGGCAACGAGACTGCCGCTCGTAATCTGCACGCCCGGGGCGATTGCGTAGCCGCTGCCGCCGACCGATTGCCATCGCTGATAGATATTCTTCTCCGCGACGCCGCCCCATTGGCTTTGACCCCAGACACCGCCGCCCCAAACACCGCTTCCAGAAACGGCGATAGCGTCAGGCGCGCCGGGAAGGCTGACTTTGTAGTCCCGTTGCAATGAGAGCCGAGGCACAATTTCTGACGGTGCGCGTAACGTCGCGCGCATTAGGAGCGACGTTTTCAGAGAGGCCGGCGCCTTTAAGGTTTCGTGAAGCGGGACACACGCCGAAGTATACGGCTTGCCCTGATCGGCACCGGAAACCTCGGCCTCGACGATTTTTCCCCCGCTCGACCCGAAGAAGAACCGATCACGGAAGAGCACCACCGACCGGCCATCCCAGCCCGTGAACAACCCCCAGGCACCGGTCCGCGCATTTGCCGCAAACATCTGCGGCTGATCGGTGCCATTCGTTGGAAGGGCGACAATCGCCATTTGTTTTGTTGGCCAGACCTCGCAAGCCCAACCCGACGGACGAGCTGCCACAGCCTCGTTCCAGGCAGTCTCGATGGGATACGACACAGCAGAGGGAGACAGCGCGGAAATATCCCGCTGAATGGCCTGCGACAGCGGTACAAATCCGATATCAGTGGCAATGACCAGATCACCGCCAGCCCGAATGTGTGCCTTGGCGCCGAGTGGCCGCCCGATCCGATAAACACCGACTTTTGACCAAGCGGTCGAGAGACTTGGATCTGTTCCCTGATAGATCGCGGCCTCGCCCTCGGTCGTGACAAAGATGCACTGCTCGTTTAGGCCGTTGCCGGTTTCGATGGACCAGGTTGAACCGAACAGAAGCGATCCGCCGCGGCTAAAAACGCCGCCGAGCGGCAGCTCTACCGCGGCTCCTCCGATGCTGTCGGCGGGCAGATAGTAAGCACTCAGCGAATCCTTTTTGATGAAAAACATGCGGCGCTGGTGAACCCACACGAAAGACAGCGTTGCCGGATCCACACCGGTGATTGCCGGCGTAACGCCCCAGCTGGTGCCATCGAAGGCCAGCGGCGTATCGGCGCCATTGACGGCCCGAAGGAAGACACCGCCGGGCGTCGCAAACTGGACAACCGACCAATCGCCGCCGTTGAACGATTCGAGGACTGCCGGTACTCCTTCGACCGTCAGGACGAGCCCGTTCTCATTGACAATCTGGTCACCGGCCTCGGTCGCGAGCTGCATGTTGTCGGTGTAGGTGACGGACGTGATGTCATAAAGCGCCGCAGCTGTCGTCGCGAACAGCTTTTGATTGTTGCCGTTCACGTAGGTGAACGATGCAGTTACCGGCAGCGTCCCATCGCCGATCGTTGCATACAGATTGGATCCGCCGCGCATCCGGATCCCGGTCGCGGTCGGAAAATAGTTCTCGAGTACAAACGCCCCGCTGACCTTCGAGCCATCCGGCATCCTGGCGCCCGGCGTCGAAAGGTTCTGATTCCGGATCCAGCCGCCGATGGGAGCTGGGAACGTCACGGTCTTGGCATCCCGAGGCTTCGGAGCGGTCTGACCAGCAGGCTTTCGCAACCCGGCGGGTCTGCGCATCACTGACCCAACACGCCTGGATAGGCGACTGCGACGTCAAACGGCATTCGCTGGGTGCCGACCGTCAGAATGTTCGACCCCTTGTCTTTGGCAATCTCCTGCTCGAGGGCGAGCTCGTAGTTTTTTAGATCCTCGGCATATTCCATTCGCTTCTGCGATCGCCAGCGCCAGATCAGGCCTAGCGTCAGCAGGCGCTCGTTGAGGACGAAGCAATCCGTATCCGTCTCGAACGCGGTCTTGCTGCCGGCGGAAGCCGCGTCGACGGCCACTACCTTGTTGCTCGCGTAGTAGAAACGCGCCGTCTCGCCGACGGGCATCGGCGGGAAGATCTGCATCTTGCCGCCGAGGATGATCCAATTGCCCGGCATGCCGCTGATCAGATTGTCCTGAATGTAGATCCATTCGTCCTGGTCGCGGACGCGCCGGAAGTTTGCCGTCTTCCAGTTCAGCGAATGAACCTCGGCCTTTTTCGGCATCCGGTCATAGTCAGTCGGCAGGCTGAACGCGATCGCGACCGCGTCACCGGCGAGCGTTGCCAGGAGCTGCAGCTTCCGCCAGTCATGCACCTGGGCAATGTCGGTCGCGACTTCGTTGGCCAGATCGGCCAATTCCAACGCGAACGGATCAGACGTCGAGAACAGGCTGCTGGGCTTCACGCCCAGCAGCCTCAGTCCCGCCGATTGTGCCGAGCCGAGAACGGTCACGCGGCCGCGCCCTCAGGCTTGGTCGCGAGTTCGGTGGCGCGCTCGAGCAGCCTGGCGCGGCCGGTATTCGCCGGCATGGCCTGCCCCGATTCCTTCTTGATGAACTCGCGCAATTCGTCGTCGGTACAGTCCTCGATCGACTTGTCGCCGTCGGCGTCCTTATCGGCTTCGGACGCGGCTTGAGCCGGATTCACTTTCTCGGCGATCGAGAGACGTTCCTTGAGCCGCTCGATCTCTGCCGCCATCGAGGTGACGTCTGCACTGCCGGCAGCGTTGGCGAGATAGGCCACCGCCTGGTTCTTCCACTCGCGGCCGCCCATGCCGAGCATCTTGAGGTTTGCGCCATCGAGCGCCGCCAGAGCCTCGACCGAATGAATGTTGAGCGCGCGCAGCTCGCGCCGCTTGCCTTCCGTCAGGAACGCGGCTTCCGACAGCGGGGTGCCAGCCACCGTCTGCTGCTGACCGTTCTTGAATTGCATATACTGCGGATTGTAGACCTCCGCGTAAGTCACGATATGGCCCTTGAGCCTGGTCTCGTTCGGCTCGGCTTCCGTCGCCGGGAATACCGCGACCTTTTTCATGTCGCCCGCGAAGCGGATCTCGCACACTTCGACGTCGTCGTAGATCGGCCGGCCAGCCTTGACAGATGCGCCGTCGTTGAGAACGGGAATGCTGTCGAAACGAACGGTCAGGAGATTGTCGTTGTTGGCCTGGGCCATGGGATGTCCTTTCTGAGAGGGTGCAATCGAAACGGAAGAAGGCCCGCCGCGGACAGCCGCAGCGGGTCGTTTGTTTAGCCGTTACCGTTGAGGCAGGGCCGTTCCAGCATCGCGTACGCAAGGCCCGCCGACGGCGTACCGTCCGCGGTCTTAAAGCGCGCACCGTCGACCTTGTCTGTCGCGACCACCGCGTCGTCGACAGTGCCAGCGGTTGCCGTGACATAGACGGCGCCGCCGGCAGCGACGGTTCCGGCCTTAATGGCCGCAAGGCCGCTGATCTGGTACCAGCCGCTCTGGTTGGCCACGTTGGCCGCCATTGCAACGGCGCAGGGACCGCGGTCACTCGCGACAGCCCGCTTCGTGGTGCCGGCATTGAGATCGTAAATCACGAGCTCGCCGATCGCCGTCAAAGCGAGGCCCGGCAGATAGATGAATTCGCCGACGCCGAGAACAGGATCCACAGCCTTGACGATATCACCGTATTTGTAGGGCGAGCTGCGACCCGCGGCAGTCGATGCGGGAAGCGAGGACGCGATCGGAGGCGCGCCCAGCTGATGGGAGTGAATAACATAGGCCATTTGGCCCTCCTTCGAGACGTTTGATGACGCTGGGCGGCGACCGCGCGTGCGCGATCGCTACTCCTCGCCGGGTTCAGTTTTGAGATTCAGGCTGGGCCGATTAAGCGGCCGGGTTGCTGTCGTAGAACTTCCACTGGAACAGCGGATTGGTCATGGTGACTTCGCCCATGAAGCCAATGTATTGAACGACCGCATCCTGGTTGATCGGCATCATCGAGCGGCCGATCTTGTCGAAGTTCCGCTCCGGATGATAACGCATCCAGAGATTGTCGGTGTCGATGCCGTAGGTGGTGTTCGCCGGCATGTTGGAGCCGATGCCACCGTCCTGGACGATCTCGAGCGAGCGACCGGCGCCGAAATACTTCAGCGACTGGAAGCCGAGCTTTCCGAGCGCGGTCTGATCGTTGACGCGCTGGATCGCCACGGTCGCGGCATCGTACGCCGCATAATGCTCGGCCGACATCAGCATCAAATCCGCCGACTGCTTGCCGCGCGACCGCTTGGTCACAATCTTGTTCAGGAACGGCCGGATCGTGGCCGCGGTCACCTGGGTGCCGATCGTGGCGTCGTAGGAGTGCGCGTCAAACGAGCTGGTCTGCCAGACAGCGTTCGAGCGAGCGATGCCGCCATACGAGCCGGAGCTCACAACGGTGGGGATCGCCAGCTGCAGGCCGCCGAGCTCCTTGCCGCCGAAGCGGGTGCCGTTGCCGTGGAGCGAAATATCCATTTCGTCCTTGAGCTCGTTCTCCGCGGCGTCAATGTGCGCTTCCATGACGTCGTAGAGCTGGTTCGTGCCGGAGTTGTTCAGAATTTCCTCGTTCGTGAGAACGACAGAAACCGCGACCATCTTCGGACGGAACTCGGCATCGTTGAACAGCTCGGTCGGCGCGCTGTTTAGGAAGTCATAGCCGTTGTACCAGACGGCCGAGCCGGTCTTGTTGTAGAGCAGCCGTTCCCGAATGATCGGGCCGGAATACTCCTTCCACTTCCCCTTGCTTTTCAGCACGGCAAGCAAAGCGTTCGAGTTCGACACGAGATCCTGATAGCCCTTCGAGCGGTCCTCGAGGGCGAGCGACAGGATTTCCTGATTCTTTTCGACGGTAGTCAGCTGCGAGGCCATGAAAGCCCCTCCTTATGATGAACGGTTACCCGGCGCGCGCCGCAGCGCGCTTGAGGGCTTCCTTGATTGAAGAGGAGCGCGGCTGCGCTGCCGGTTCTGAGCCGGAGCCAGGTGCGCCTGTGATGGACTTTTGACCTTTGAGGGTCTGAGCCTCGTGGTCGGTTGCTGCAGCGGATGAGGCTGCCGGCGGTACTGGTTCGGTCTTGGCCGCGGGAGCGGCGGTCGACAGGGCGGCAAGCTGCGGATGCTTCTGAAGCACCGCGGCATAGGCCGTATCGAGATCACTCCCGCTTTCGCGCATTTCTGACGCGATATGTGGAGCGAGCACTTCAAACAGCGGCTTGTCCTTGGCCCAATCCGCGATCTGCTCGTGGATGGCGCCTTCATCCTGCTGTTGAAATCTCTGCGTAACGCCAGTGAGCTGCTGCTCGAGGCGCTGGACGGTCGACCGCAAATCGCGGATCGTCGCATCCTGCTGGCTCTGCTCGTGCTCGGGAGCCTGGCCGAGAACAATCCTGGCGACATCCTTCAGCGACACGCCGATGTTGTCGCAGACAGCCTCGATGCCCTTGAGCGGATTCTGTCGCAGCAGGGTTTCCATGTTGGTGTATTTCGTCAGCGCCGTGTGAACGTCGGTGCCGCTCTTCGCCGCCATCTCGTGAAACGGCGCGATCTTGGAATCGCGCTCGGCCGCGACACGGTGTTTCTCGAGGCCGGCGGTGAGTTCGCGCTCCATGCGCGTGACTTCGGCCTTCACCGGCTCCGGAGCGGTATCCCAAACGGCCTTTGCATCGGGCGAGAACCGCGCCGGCGCCGGTGACGTTGACGTTGACGCCGCAGGCTTTACGGCAGGATCCACCGCCGCGGGCTTCTCGCCGGCAACAGGCGGTTTCGCTGCTGGCGGCTCGCTTGGCTTGGCGGCGGCGGGATCGATCGCCGCGGGCTTCGCCGGCGCCACAGGCTTGTCGCCTTCCTTGGGCGCGAACTTGCCGTTCTCGCGCGGCTGTTCGGTCTTGACCGGTTTGGCCGGTTCCTCGGTCTGGCCCTTCTCGACCTTTTCAGCGGCCGCACGAAGCGCCTCGCGCGTGGTCGGTACCTTCGCCGGTTCTACCGGCTTGTCCTCGATCGGCGCCGCAGGAATTTCCGAATTGATAGGATTCGGCGGAGCGTCAACGTGCTCGATGACGGCGGCGTTCGTATCGGCGGGCGCGGCTGCGCCTCCGGCTAAATCGGTCATGGGATTTCCTGTCTGAGAGGGTGCGAAGTTAGCGAGAAACCCGCTCGCCGCGGTTGAACCGAGCGACGGCCTTCTCAACCGTCTGTTTGATCTGGCGCCGATCGGTCTTCGGCCTTTCGAACGGCTTTAGCCTGGCCGGATCGTTTCCGATCTCCTCGACGCCATGGGCGCGATAGGAGGCGCGGATCGCGGACTTGCTGTCGTATACGCGGCCGTCCACCTGCGACTGCACCGGCGGCATGATGTCCGACATCAAGCGCGGGCACGGCAGATCGGAACGCTTTGGCTCCGGCCGTGCCTTGACGGGGATTTCTATCTCTTTCGAAAAGTCGATTAGCTTAAAGTTGTCGGGGTACGATCCCATTAGGAGGCTCCTGCGTTCGCGCCGGCAGGCGGCTTCGGCGCCGGCGGTGGCAATTTGGCTTTCTCGAGATTGACGCGAGCCGTCTCGATCTGAAGATTGCCGAGCTCGAGGTCCTGGGAATGCTTCAGCATCTCGTCCTGGCGCTTGGCATCGAGCAGCTGGATCTGCTTGTCGGTGAGAGCCGCCTTGCCTTCGCGCTCGATGCGGCGAGCTTCCGAAGCGTCAATCTCCTGCTGCTCTTTGATCTTCCGCTGTGACACGGCGTCAGCGGCCGCCGTCTGCGCCTCGAGGTTTTTCGCGTTGGCTTCGGCTGCGGTCTTCTGCGCGCCAGCCAAACGCTCGGCGTTTGTCGCAGCGGTAGTCTCGGCTTCCTGCTTTTGCCGGAGCTGCTCGGCTTGCTGCTGAGCCGCGGCTTCCGCCTGTTTCGGATCCGGTGGCTTCGGCTGTGCGGCGATCTCGGCCATCTTGTCGGCGAACTCGTCGATCACGCCTTCCATCTGCCTGCCAGCGCGGAACTGGCTCGCAGTAAATTTGAGCACCTCGGCAATGACGGGCGCCGCCTGTGGCGTTGTCGCGAGGATCTCGGTGGCCTGCTTCATAACGCCGCCTACCGCCGTGACGAACTCGGTCGCGCGCTGTTTCTGCGCGTTCTCGTCCGGCGCGATCGTGCTGTCCGTTTCGATGTCCAGGACGAACGGGCGCAGCCGCTGCTCGTGCAGCAGGTCCATCACCTTCTCGATCGTCGGAGCCTGTTTAAGCTGGGCGATCTGGCCCTGCAGCTGCTGAACCTGCTGCTGCGCCTGCCCCATGATCTGCTTGGCCTGGTCGGGATTGGCCTGCGCGAGCTGCTGGACCTCGGGATCTGACTGGGCGCGTCGGAGATCCGTTTCGATCTGCTTGAGCTGCGTCACCAGCGGCGCTGCCTTGGCGGCCATATCGGCGTCGGTGGGGATCTCGAGCTGGGACATATCGAGCAATGTCTTGGCTGCGAAGTTCTCCGACATGATCTCGGCGCCGATGCGGGTAATGTCCCGCGCCATCCGGATCATTTCGTCCTGGCGATCGCGGATCCGCACCGAGCCGTACTGGCTCTTGAGCTGCTGGGCACCGAGCGTTTCGCTGGCCTCGGTCTGGCCGCGCATGATGTCGGACAAACCGGTGATCTGGTAGACGTCGTCGAAGAGCTGCTTTCGCAGGTTGACCAGCTGGGTGATCGTGTTCGCAATCATTTCCAGCGGCAGCCAGACGATCATGTCCTTGACGCCGCCCTGGCCGACCATCGACCAGTTTGAAACCGGGACCAGCACCTGGTTGTCGCTGGTGGACTTAACCGCCGCCTCGATCGCGTCGCCGATGTCGCCGGCGCCGGCGGGATAGAAGCCGCGAACCTTGAGAGACTCGGCCAGCGCAGCAATGCGGCCAGTGAGCTCGTTAATTTCCTCGAGCTGATCCTTGTAGAACAGCATGTCCGGCACGGGGATCAGCGTGCGGCGCTGGATTGTTCCGTAGGCTGGCCGAGGGCATGGGAAGAAGCCATCTAGCGTCAGGTGTGGCGCGCCGTCGTCGAGCAGCTTCTCGCAGCCTTCCGAAACCCAGATCACGCGGTTCTGCGACTTCGACCATAGCTCCCAAACGCCAGCCTTCAGTTTGCCGTCGTCGGCATCCTTGTCATCCTTCCGCTTCGAGAAGGTGCAATCCATGTAGGCATTGCCGGACGTCTTCTTGAAGCGCTTGCGCATCTCCGACTTCGTCATCCAGGCGCGATAGGCCACCCAATCGACGTCTTTCCATTTGCGCGCCGGATCGTGGACGAAGTCCTTTCGATCCATATGATCGATGCAAACCTTCTCCTTGAAGTCCCTGCCCTTGCCGCTTGCCTCGTATCGCAGCCAGGCGGCGCCGCGGGCCACGACGGTGATGTCATCGCGGATAAGCCGCATGACCGAGTCGATATCCTCGAGCTCGAATGAGACGATTGCACTGCGCTCGAGCAGCTCGGACGCCAGGCGAGGGAGCGGCTTACGGTCCTTGAACCGCGGCACCACCACCGGTACCGGCGGTCGGGAATAGATCGATGGACCAAGAACGGCGATGTTTGCCCAGAACAGCTGGAACTGCCGATCGCGGGCGATGTTCGAAAGCTTCTCGAGATCTGCGTACAGCTTATCGATGCTGTCGGCCTTGGCCTGGTAGGTCTCGAAGATGCGCTCGGCATCGGAAATCAGCGTAAGCCACGGTCTCGACGACTTCGGCTCCTTCGCTGCTGCCGACAGCTCGCCGCCGCCCTCTTCCCGATCTTCCGCTTCGTCCGCCATGGTCACGTCGGTCATCAGTACGACCCATCAAGGTGTACGTGAGCCCCACGACCAAAGCACACGACGTACCATCCGCCAGCGGCAGATCGATACATCCAAAAAAGCCGTCTCCAACGGAGCTTCATACTCTGATCCTCACTCCGCTTGAGGGTACCGGCGCCGGTGGCAATGGCACCTGGCCGGGCTTCGCTCTCGGCAGTTCTGCTTCCGGAGCTTTCCTGATCCACGGCCGCGAGGCGCAGCCGTACCGAACCATGTCTGCCGGGTGATCTTCCTGGGTAGTGTCGAGATCCTCGGGCTTGGCCTCATCGTGCATCAGCGCCGGCAGCGTCCGGATCGTGTGAACGCACGTCTCGAAAAACACGAGCATAGGGCGTTCGTCTTCGTCACCGACAAGGCGCCCGCGCACCTGCATCCAGCCGCTCATGGCGCCACGGCCGGCCACTCGGGTGTTATCTGCCGGCCGGAAGGTGGCGCCCTCGCCGTCCGCCTGCATCATCTCTGCGATTGACTTGCCGCCGTTGACGGCGAACGCGGCGGGATCGAGCACGCCGTACGAGATGTGTTCCTTGTCATCCAGGGCGCGAATGCGCCTGCCGACAGCATCCGCCGGCATCTTGAGGCCCACGTCCGGCTTGAACTTGCCGTGTTTGTCGGTGGCGACCTGGTACCACTCGCGGTACATCACCAAACAGCCACGCGGGAGAAAGCGGCCGTCAGGCGTCAGAAAGTCATCATCGACGACAGCGAACCAGCCATATGCGCCTGGCTTCGCAGATCCCCAGTCACCGGCCCGGAAGCGCGTCCAGTGCTTCGGCAGCGTGAAGGGTTTAACGACGTGTTTGTTTCGTGCCCAGCAGTCGAAGAACGCGCCTTCGATGATATCCCAATCACCGTCGCGCATCGCCTTCACGAGGGCTTCAGAGCCGAGGCCGTTGAGCCGATTCTCGTAACCGGGATCCTGCTCGGCCATCGAGGGATTGTCCTCGAGCTTGGCCGGAATGTATTGGCGGAGCATGCCGCCTTCGTCGTTGGCGGCGCGGTAGATCTTCAACGGCGGAATGCCGTCGATAAAGGTGGCCTTCACAAACTGGTGGCCAATGCCGCCAGGATTGCCGCCGCAGAGGATCCGAGGAAACTTGCCCTCGTATTCTTTTGGCAGCTTGATGCCGACCATGCGGACGCGGTTGCGCAGGAACCGATAAATCTTCTCGGTGAAGTGAGTCAGCTCGTCGATAATCAGGACGTGGATCTCGGCGCCCTGGTATTTGAACCGGTGCGCCTCGTCCTTGCAGTGACAAAGGTATATCTTCGAGCCGTTCCAGAACCTGATCTGATCCTCGATGATGATGCAGAAGCCGCACGCCACCCAGCCGGACAGAAGATTGCGGAATCCGCTCGGCCCTTCCATATGGTTTTTGATCAGGTCATCGCGCAGCCGGCGAAACAGATAGACCTGCAGGCCTGGAATAGATGCACACCACAGAATCGCGACGATGCGCATCAGGTGCGATTTGCCGCCGCCGGCGGCGCCGCCGTAAAGGATCTCGGTCGCTGGTGAGTTGAACGCCAGATCCTGCTTGGGATGCAGGTCGAAGTTCAGCTCCGCGGCCTCAGCCGCTAGTGCGGCGGCCATTGACGTTGATGATCGGAACCAGATCGACCTTCCCGCTATGCTCGACTTTGTCGACGAACATGCCCAGGTGGCGGCCGATATCAACCAGCGCGGCGCGCTTGTCGTAAAGCTTGAATGTCACCTTGCGGACGCCGCGGCCGCGCCGGCGGACAAGTTCACCGCCATGGGCTTGAGGCTCGCGCTTTTCCTTCGGCTCATCTTTATCATCAGCAAACTCGACGATAGAGAACTGTCGGATCGCAGCCGCCTGATCTCGCGTCAGCTCCGACAGATCAGCAGCTTCAAGGTTGGCGTAGTCCTGCATGTTGGCGAAGCCGATTTTCGCCAGCTCCTCGAGAACCTGCTCGGTCGTGATGACAGCCCGCTCCACCACCTTCGCAGTGATTTTACTGTCCAGGTGAGCCAGTCGTCGCTTGAAGTCAGCATTCTTAAGCAGACGACTGAAGCCAGTCTTTGCCGCAGCATCAGAAGAATTAGGATAAACAACGAGATAGGCTTTATAGCCGACGCGCTGAGGATCCACGATGTAGGATTGCAAAACCGCCTCATGCTTAGCATTGGAGAGCGGATTTTCAGCAATTTTAGCAGCTTTCGACATGTGGTCCCGCGTGGTCTGAGCACGCGCTCCCTCGTCTGCCTGGTCAGAAGAACGCCAACAAAAAAGCCGGTGTTAGAGCGGCTAAATGCGGAAAATTCTGGTGTCCGTTAAGGGCGGTTATCGGACACCAGAAACTGTGATAGCGTCATCGCATCATGAGATGCGAAGCTTGCGACGATTGCTTCTGGGTCTGCGAAGACCATCACGATCGGCCATGGGACGGCATGAAAGCTTGCGGCTGCGGCGGCGCCGGTATGCCTTGCCCGAAATGCAATCCATGCGATTACGAAAATCCGCCACACGAGCCCGCGGGGTTTGTCATCAGCTGCGACCGTTCGCGCGGCCGCCTGCACTGATAAGGGAATTCCAATGCGCGACCTGTACGATCGTATGGACGCCCTGACGCGGCAGCTCGCGGTCATCGTGACAGCGACCGAAGTCGGCGACGACGACGAGAAGATCAGAGCGACGTCGATAGAGATCCCCGGCCACGTCTTCGATCACGTCAGCCAACAGATGGCACTCACCGTCGCCGAGTGGGACTTAAGGACGTCGTTCGAGCCGTTCGATGGCGCAATGTACTTCAACGGAATTCGGATCAAACGCGGCACCGAGTTTCAAAGCTAAAGAAACCCGTCGCCCGCGTGATCGTCGAAATCCTTCTCGCGACGATCGTAGGTTTTGAGCGTGTCGACCTTCGCGTGCCTGGTGATGCCCATGATCTTGAAGGCATCAACGCCATGCTCGAGCGAACTGGTGACAAAGCCGGCGCGCAGCGAGTGGCCGGAGAAGTCTTCGACCTTGGCGCCGATCGCGGCGAAGCTTCGCTTCACAATGCGCGCGACCGTTCGATCGCTGAGAGCTGCAGATCCGACGCGGCCGTGTCGATCGACTTCGCGGAAGATCGGCCCTTCGGTGATGCCGGCAGCATCGAGCCAGGCGCGCAGCGCCGCGGCGGGTTTCAGGTGTTTGCCGTTTGGCACGGGAATATCGGCGCCGGCGCCGTCCTGGTCGGTTTTCGATCGACCGATATGCAGGATCAGTCCTCGCGGCCGCACCGTGACGTCGACCACATCGAGCGCCACGAGCTCCGATCGACGCAGCGCGGCCGCGAAGCCGACAAGTAAAAGGGCGCGATCGCGCAAGCCCTGCAGCTTATTTGGCAAGCGATCGAGGACATTTGACAACAGATCGGCCGTCGCCGGCGCCTTGCGAACCTGCTTCCGGCCGAGCCGTCGCCGGATCCCGCGCATCACCGCCTTAACGCCCTCGGCGTTCGTCGGCGGCTCATGGCCCGCGGCCTTGTGAATGTAGCGGATCGAGGCGACGCGGCGCTCGATCGTGGCTGTCTTGGATCCGCCGTCCGCGAGCTGGGCGAGATATTTCGCGACACCGATCGGCGATGCCGGCAGGGCGGATTCGCCGGCGCGATCGCACCAGGCTTGGAAGTCCGCAAAGTCCGAAGCGTAGGCTCGCCTGGTCGAAGTCGATTTCTCGGCCTCGAGATACCCGCGCACCGATGCCATCGGATCGACAAGGGCGTTCGACATGCAGCGCCCTCAAGAACAAAACAAGGTTTCTGGGTTCGTTCTAGCCGTTGATGCACTTGATCGACGCTATGCGGGCAGCGGTGCAGCCCGGGCATCGCAGATCGATTTTCCCGCTGGGCAACGAAATGCGCACCAGCGTCTCAGCAGGATGTCGCGGGCACCACATTCCTCGCTTCATCATGCCTCCCGCGAACAAAACCGAACAAAATAGAAACCGCGAAAAGGATCAGAGGCTTGCCGCCCGCGCCCGGCCGACAGAATCCGGATCTGTTCCCGAGGAGAACGCTGACGTCCGGGAATGGCGCTTATCGGACATCAGAGAACGCATCGAGATAGCACCAACCGGCCGCAGGGTATGAGCCCGAGCCGCAGCCCTCCGCGCTAATGGGCTGCCCTTGCGCTTTCGCGCATCTCGAATTCTGTCAGCTGCTCGAGCTCCCGCTTCAACTCAAATACGGTGAAGTCGTCGGGACAGTTCTCGAGGAACCGTTGAATGGTGTTTCGTGTCCGCGTCAGACTGCGCGGGGAAGCTGTCACCGGCTTGCCGAGGCCAGCCCCGTGAACGTCGCAATCGCCATCGGCAGTGGATTCGATGACGTCCGCCATGTTCATGGCGTCAGTCCGGAATATCGATCGGCGTAACCGAAAGATCGGCGGTGCTGACGGCGTAAGATCCGTTGCTGTCGCAGAGGTGACCTACGGCACGGACCTTGAACATCCGGGTCGAGCCCTCGGTGAGCGGCGATTGGTTGTCGATCGCGGCCTTGAGAAAAGCGAAAACCGGCGCCGGGACCGAGGTCTTATGAACCTCAAGCAGGCGATTCGCATGCGCGCGCGACCGCGCGTGGAATTCTATACTGAAAGACATCGGACCGCCTTACGCTTCGCGCATAGCAAACCTTCGAAAGGTTCGGTTTCTGACAGCGCTCGCGCGCTGCGCCTGGCGTCTTCCTTTTGATCGTCGTCCGCCGCGGCCCGCGCCGATCTATCCGGCGCGTTCAAGCTGGCATGATCATGAGGCCGTCCGGAATCGAAGTGGATCACACGTCGATATCGAGGATCTGTTTCGGCTCGACGTTCCAGGCCTTGCGGCCGAACATTTCCATTTCGAGTAACACTTCGATCTTACCCTTGTCGTGAGCGGTGCCGATGTTCGCCAGCATGCGGTGATATGGGAGAATATCGACCCACACTGACTGGCCGGGCTTCCAAGGTATCTCGCCTCCCGACGCGAGCCGCATCAGCCGCTTGTTGTCGAGCTCCATTTCCTTGATCCGGATTGCCTCGATCGCAGCCGACGCCATCACCTTCGGCCGGCCCGACGCGAAAGCCATAAAATCCTGGACGCCGCGGATTCCGCGCAGCTGGCGCCAGCGATCGGCATTCGCCGGCATCCTGATAAAGAAGTAACAAGGAAACATGGCGGCCTGGACATCACGTTTGCGGCCGCGGCCGGCGAGCTCAGTGCGATGAACGATCGGCAGATATGGATCGAGGCGCCTGTCCTCGATGTCCTTAATCCGGTCGACCGTAGACCGCTCGCGCGCTGGATCCGTCACCACGACGTGCCAAAGCGAAGGGCCTTCATTGTCGAGCGGCTCCGGCTTTGTCAGATCCACATAGCCGACGATATCACCTACCTGCATTCCGGTTCCTCTTGTCGGCGCGAACGGCCTCGAGCCCGAATTCGACGAGCTGGCGGTTCTGTTCGGCAAAGCTGATGCCGGCCTTCTCAGCCAGGTGACGCACCTCGTCGAATGTTTCGTCGTCGAAGCTGACCGGAATCCGCCTCACCTCCTGCCGCCGATGCGCGGATCCGCGGCCGGGTTTCTTCCATCGCTTCATTGCGAGAAGCTCGCCGGGAAATAGGGATCGAGCGACGTCGGCGAGAAGGCGATCGGCGCGCCTACGATGATGCGCCAGCCGTCGCGGCCGCGGACCGGCAGCGGCGATTCCAGCGTGGCGGCGATCGAGACGCTGGGTTTGGCCCGCTGGATGACGCGCAGGAAGATCGCGGCCGTTTCGAAGACGGCCTCGCGGGACGGGCCGAGGATCTCGACCAGGCCGTTGGCGACGTTGAGTGTGCTGCCGTTCTCCGATAGCAAGCCGCGCCCGGAATCGACGGCAACGCCGGCAGGCAGCATGAACGAGAGGCGGAATAATCCGGGGGGTGAACGCATGACTATAACCCCTTGGCCGGAAAGGGTTACGTCAGGCTCGTTTCTGAGGCGTTAACGGGCCAACAGCGGCGCCCTTGGAAAGCGCATCGGCCGCAGCCGATCAATGTCCTCGGCCTTGGCGATCTCGGACGCCGGCACCCAGGTGGTGATCGCGATCTTCGGATAATCCTCAATCCGGACCTGGAAGACGTCCGAACAGGGATCGATCACGACCGCGCGCACGAAGACGATGTCTCCGGCTTGATACAGTCGCGATGGCATTATGCCCCTCCCGGCGAACCGGTCGCCATCATACAGATGGGCGAAAATTGGGCAATTGCAATCACTTGGCGCTCAAGGCTCGTCTGGCCTCAGAGCATGCCCAGCGCCTGCATGTACGTTTCGAGGATCGTTTCCTGCTCCTGGCGCTCGTCGGCATCCTGTTTGCGCATGCGGATGATCGTCCGCAGAACCTTCACGTCGAAGCCGCTGCCCTTCGCCTCGCCGTAGACATCCTTGATGTCGTCGCTGATCGTTTTCTTTTCTTCCTCGAGGCGCTCGATGCGCTCAATGATGGCCTTGAGCTGCCCCTTGGCGAAGGCGTGCGTCTCTTCCTCGGTGGCAGCCGCTGCCGGCATGTCAAACTCCCGAAATAAATTCGCGAAGCGTCCGGATCTCGAGCGCCTCCTGCTTCCAAGCATCGAGCGAAAGCGTTTCGGTTTCCCTAGCGATGGCCGTTCGGACTTCGTCGATTCCGACCTTCGCGAGCTTTCCCGATCGCAGATCCGCCATCAGATCGGCAGCGATCTTTTTCGACAGCGCAGCAATGTTAGGCATCAGAACCAACTCGACAGCTCTTTGACACGCTGTTCCAGCTTATCTGCGACCTGCTGGTTCTCACGCTGCAGCATCTCAAGTCCTTCGAAAAGCGTGGCGGCCGGCTTGGTGACCGGCGGGCTCCCGACCGCGGTGTTTCCCGCCTGCTGGCTGGGGCTGTGCTTGATGTTGCCCATCACGTCGTCGAGCTCGCGTAGCACCACCTGCAGCCGTTGAGAGGTTTCGCGCATCTGCTCAAGCATGAGCTGCGCTTCAGATCTGACGGCGATCAAGCTGCTCGCCGCCGCGCCGCCGCGTTCGTTTGGTTCAAACATTTCCAGTGCTCCTTCTCAGAGATACGGGTGGCAGCGGAAGCGCTGGCCCCTTCTCTTCCTGCTGACGACGCTTGATCTGCTCAGAGATCAGAACGTGGAATTGCGCTGAGATCAGCGATGTGGCGGCCGCTGCTTGGATGATAGATGCGAGAAACACGACGTCATCGCTAAGCTCGCGGCGCCACCGGGCGATCGTAGTTTCTGCGAGCTGCGTCGTAATGCGCATGCGCTCGGTGATGATCCGGCGGCCGTCGATCGCAATCCAGAGCTCGGCCTCGCCGATATTCACAATTTCCCCGGATTGCCGATCTTCCTTCCCGTCCGTTGCGGAGCTCTTTTGCGCTTTTTCCCGAACATCTTGATTTATGTTTTGGTCTGCTCTGGGCGTGACGGTCACGGAGTCACGGCGTGACGCACCGTGACGCACTGGACTTGTGGACAACTCTGCCCAGGCAGTCATGAGCGCCTTCGGCTCCATGCTGTCCTTGAGCGCAATCTCACGTTCGAGGCGCTGCTGGGGCGTTATGAGGCCTTGGGCAGCCTGCTGCGCCAGCTGCTTGTAGCCCTTCTTGCGGTCACGGACGCGCTGCTGGCGGTCCTTGGCCGTTTCGTCGACCTTGTCGGGGTTTCGGTCCCAGAACGTGACGATCTGGTCCTGGTCGATCCAGCCGATGTCCGGCTCCTCGAGCTGGGCATAAATGCGGCCGATGGTGTCCGCGTCGACATGCCAACGCGCGGCCAAGCCTTCCGCGCTGAAGTCCCCGACATAGCCCCGCGGATGGCTGCGGTTCGCATGGTTCTCCAGCCGGATCAAAACCGCCTCGACTAGCGGTAGCGGAGCGTTCGCCCGCTTCGCCACCAGCGACCATCGGAAGTCATCGAGCAGATCGGTGTGCAGGCGGCTCCATGTGAACCGACGCAGCGATGGCTTTTTCAATCCGGGCGACCGCTCCGCGATCGCATCCACGGCGGCTTGCATATTGCGCGCGTTCTGCAGGCCGCTGATCCTGCTCATGCCGCCGCCTCTTCGCGTTCGGCAACTGTCACGACGGGATCGAATTTCCCGGCTTCAAAGCCCCAGGTGTCCCAGCCGGGACGGGACGTCCGCGAAAAAATCTCCACGCGGCGCGCTTCGGGCAAGTAGGCCTCGCACCACGCATAGGCTTGCTCGGGCTTGCGCGAATGCTCCCGCCGAAGGCCGTCGAAAATATTCCGCGCCGACAGCGAGGTTTCTTGCGGGTTGCCAAACACCGCCATGAACCACGGCTCGCAGCTCGACCTGACACGATAGCCGGGCCCGAAAGCTACATGTCCGTTTACCGTCATCTTGCGCCATGCGCCGCCTGTCACGACGCGCGCTCCCCAGGCGTGGATGCACTCGCCGATCGGCGATCGTGACGCGTCGAAATCGGAATACCTCAGCTTCGGATTGCCGCCATACATCACATGCGGCCAGACAGCCCACACAAACAAAACGCACGGCGTCGACGCCAACTGGCCGACGGGCATTGCTGCGATTTCGGCAAAGCTCATACTTCCGTATTTTCCGGCAGAGCTTTTCTTCTCGCCCTTCTGCGAGCGCATCTCGGTCGGCCACGGCGGATCGATCATGATCAGGTCGTAACCGAACATCTTGAGCCCGTTGAAGGGCCACGCCGATGCCACTGGCGTAAAGCGAGGAAGGCGTGCGGGCTCGCAGCCTCCGCTGAATGCCCGCAACAGTCGCGATAGCTCGCTCGACGAAAGGCGGTGCGCGAGGCTGGCCTCTTGAAGGCCGACATAGCCGTCTAGAATCGCCGCGATCAGGCGCGCCTTGGCGCCCGGCGTCCAGTGCTCGATCGGCGACAGCAGCTCGAACCTGCGTCGCTCGAGCTCGATGTCGCCGAGCGCCAGCATCTAACCCGGCATCGCGAAGTAGATCGCCGCGCCGACGCCGATCATTCCGGCGACAGCACCGGCGATCGCCGGGATAAGCACCGAGCGAACGTCGCGGTTTGATTTGAGCAGTTGCGCGACGGGGTCGCGCTGATCGCGCAGAAATGCCATTGCGGACTCAAGGGCTTGAGAGGATAGGAACGCAAACGCAACGACACTGAACAAAAAACGACGGCCGAAAATTAGTTTTCCACAGGGCACAAATGCCCTTGATTGTGACTCGACTCTCGGACAGCGCGGCGCGCAAGTTCGCGGCAGTTCCTGCGTAAAGGGGCGTGTCCGATCATGACGCGAGCCGATCTTTTTGAGTTGAGACCATTGCCGACAACGCCTGCTTTCGTTCGACGGGCGTCACCATGCCCCATAGCTCCGGCGGAGCTGATAGCCGCTTGCGCCGAAGCGCCCAAAACATCACGAGGAAGTAGCGCGACGGGAAAGTCGCCGCCCTATTCCACGTCTCGACATTCTTCCAATCGGCGCCCGTTAGAGCTGCGACGGGGTGAATGCCGCCCAGCTCCTTCATCACTTCGGCCTTTGTCTCGAGAAGCCGCGACTCGGGGGAATTTTTGGCCATGATTCGGAATAATCAAATTTCTTTTGATCCGCAACGGACAAAAAATGCTTGATAGCTTCGAATCTCAGCCCGCCGCAATTTCGCGCGGTATGGTCAAGAAGAAATCAAGCTCGCCGGCATCTCGCATGCCCGCCGAATTGGAAGAGCAAGCCGAGCGCCTAAAGCGCCTCCGCGAGATGCTCGGCTTTGACACCTCAGCAAGCTTTGCGACCGGTTTTCTTCATATCAGCGCCCAGCGCTGGAACCATTTCGAGAACGGCAAGCCGTTAAGCCGGGAGATTGTCTTCCAGCTGGTCCGGTCCGTACCTGGCCTCACCAGTGACTGGCTTTACTTCGGAAACGCCGATGGCTTGCCTGTTGCCCTAGCGCGACGCCTGGGAGAACTCGGGCCGCCGGGGAAGCGCACCACGGCCTGACCGGTCGTTTCCGGCTCTTCCGGAGGCGGCGGCCCCTCAAAAAATGCGATCAGCTGCTCGACGCAGCTAAGGATTGCCCACGCGTCTTCCGGTTCTTCCGGAAGCTGCGATGCAATATTCATCGCCTGCCGCCGGTGCCAGTTTGTTGGCTCCATTTACGCCCCCTGCACTTCCCAACACTTCCCATCGCGGGCGATCTTCATCCACAGGTTGCGGGCTTCAAAAGCGCGACCAAGCGCCTATAAGCCGCCCCGGCATCAAAATTAATTTGATAGATTTCTTGCGGATCAAAATAATTTTGATTACCCTCTGAGTCGTTGCAGCTCACTCCATGAGGGAAACCATGGCGTACAAATACCGCTTCGGGACGAAAGTCCGGGATCAGACCTGGGCACTAGAGAAACTGGCGGCCTACCGCGCTGGCCGCGGCGAACTTCCGATCTGCGTTCATTGCGATCAGCCCGTTCAGATCGACCAAGCGTGGGACGTGTCGCACATCACCGTGCCGCGCACCTTCGGCGGCAAGTCGGTCGGCTGCGGCCATCGCAAGTGCAACCAGGACGACAACACTTCTGTTGTGATCCCGGCTTTCAGCAAGGCCGAGCGCGTCCGCAAGTTCAATTGCGGGATCACCGGTCCCGGCCTCGGCAAGCATCCAATGCAAGGCGGCCGCCGATCGCTCCTCAGCAAGACATTCAGCCACGGGGTGCAACCGCGGCTGTCATCGAAACAGCGGCATGAACTTTTCCTGCAGCGCCGCGCGATCATGCCGATCGAGGATGCCGGCGAGGTTTCGCCATGAAAGGGCTCACAGCTACGGATGCCGAGCTCGAGCAGCTTCCGCGCCATGCGCAAGACATTCTCTCGTTGGCATGGCTCGGGCTGAATTATCTCAGTATCGC
>JAGVII010000102.1 GCA_020056155.1 Afipia sp. | reverse complement strand
CGGGCGCGCGCCCTTCAACCAAGCCGATCGAAAGACGGCTTCGTTTCAGGGCAACCGCAAGGGAAAGGCCGACCAAACCGCCGCCGACAATGACGACATCGAATTCCATGCCGCCATTGTCCCGGAGCCGGCCCACCTTGACAATAGAGGCGTCGGCAGACGATAATCGCGCCCCTTTCGGTGATGTAGCTCAGCTGGTTAGAGCGACGGATTCATAATCCGTAGGTCGAGGGTTCAAGTCCCCCCATCACCACCAGACTACAAGAGGCTCGGCAAGCATATCAGTTTGCCGAGCCTTTTTGTTTTTGGGCCATGGCCCATTTCTGGCCCACGTATGGCCCATCGGCATTGCCCATACTCGCGTTATTGACCTACGGATCAACTGGCCGAGATTATTGCTCCGCACAGTGGAGCAATTGCTACGTGATGTCAAAATTCCGGCTATCCCAGACTATGACTATATGACGGGGTTCAGTCAGCAGTCCGTTGCATTGCTGGCTGTCGGTCATGCAATGGTAATCCAGAACCTGTCGCCGCCATCGACAACAGGATGATGGAATCGCTCGCTCGAGTCTGTGCAGCCAGCGCGAGACATTGTCGAGACGATCCTGGATGGCAGGCAGAACAGCTAACGGTTCAGGACTTGCCGGCGGCTGTCCCAACAGACTCGACACTTCGGTGGAAACAACCCATTCATAAATAGTAACGACCATATTGGTTTTCAAATACTAGTCAGCTCATCATGGTTGATCACTTGACACTAGAGTGCTAAATTGCAGCGAAATACTGCACTTGTGTAGATGAAAAAGTCCTTGCTTTCATTCACTGGCCAGATTGGCCGCTGCGGCGACCGAGAGGTTTTTCTGGGCTTTGCCAATGCATCTGAACTTAGTCAGATCAGCTTCCCGGACATCCTCGACGAGGTAACCGGTAAGGGATATCAGCGCCGCTTTCATCGAGAGCACAGCCTAGAGTTCAAGCGGTACATCCAGCAACCAGGCGCAACCACGATCCCGCTGACTTTCAATCTGCGGCCTGACCGGAAGGGATGGAAGGTAACGCGTGCTTCACATGGCGCCACCTTGGTAGTCGATGTCGGGACAGCCCCGGTAATGGCCCAGGTCGACTGCCAACATCGACTCGGCTATCTGCGGGATAGCCAGATTCCCTTTGCCTTCATGGCCTACATTGGCCTGGGCATCGAAGAGGAAATGGAAATCTTCAGGGTCATCAATGGCAAGGCCAAGGGTTTGAGCGGCAGTCTGCTCGATTTCACGGAGGCGCGACTGGTTGAAGTGGACCTTAAGACGGCCAAGCCGGAGCTCTTTCTTGCCTTGGTTCTCCACGAGGACCACCGCTCACCCTGGTACCAGCGCCTCGATTTGGGCGGCAATCGCACGACAGGAC
Source organism: Afipia sp. (assembly GCA_020056155.1). Taxonomy (GTDB): domain Bacteria; phylum Pseudomonadota; class Alphaproteobacteria; order Rhizobiales; family Xanthobacteraceae; genus Afipia. The sequence continues at coordinate 18,676 of JAGVII010000102.1, read as the reverse complement.
CGTTGCGAGTTGCCTCATTGCGAACTATGCAGAAGGCAGCCCGTCGTTTCCTGCGTGAAGCGGGTCTATCGAACAAGGATGTCGACGACTCCACAGCAACACTGGTGATCGATTTCTGGCGCGCGATAACTGTTGTCTTGTCGAAGCAGTGGAATCAGCCCCGTCAGAACATGCTGGTGAAAGGCATCGGGGTTTATTGTCTGATGAGTCTGGCTGGCGAGCTATATCGCGAGTCCATCTCCAAGCGCGTTGCTTGCGACATCGACTACTTTATTTCGGCGCTGTCGGATTTCGTGCATGGCATCGACTGGTCCGGCAAAGGACCACTCAAGGGCTATGGCGGCGCTAGTGGTGCGGATGCTGCCCTGGCCCTGCTGCGGCAGATGCGCACAAAACAACTATCTGGATACATGACGCATGGCAAACAAGAACATTCTGCTCATTGAGCCGGGATATAAGAACAAGTATCCGCCCCTGGGTCTTATGAAGCTTGCCGCGTATCACGGTCCCTATGGCAAACGCGACAACATCAAGTTCATCAAGGGTGACAAGGACAAGTCCGTTCAGAAGGTCATTTGGGATCGCATCTATGTGACCACGCTTTTCTCCTTCGAATGGAAGGAAATCGCCAAGTCCATTGATGCCGCCATCGAGATTGCACGCGGCGATACCATCAAGGTGTTCGTCGGCGGAATAGCCGCTTCACTAATGCATGAGAAGTTTGTCGCTGAACCCCGCTGGCGTGGTGTGCGATTCATTGCGGGCCTACTGTCAGGCTCCCCATCGGAGTCCCTACAACTCGACGACTTTGCAGAAGAATTGTATTCGGACGACTTCGGCGGAACGCCGATTGAGGACCTGGTGCCAGACTATTCCATCCTCGATCAGATCAAGGATCAATACGTCTATCCGGTCCATGACGCCTATTTTGCTTATGCTTCCCGTGGCTGCGTCCGCAAGTGCCACTTTTGTGGCGTCCCCAAACTCGAAGGCGATCAGCGCGATGCCCAGTCCATCACCGGGTTGATCAAAGCCATTGCCGAACGCCATGGTGAGAAACGCGACCTAATGCTGATGGACAACAATGTCGTTGCCTCGCAGAACTACAAGAACATCATTGCAGAAATTCGCGATAACGGCTTCCACAAGGGCGCGATGTTCCGCCGACCGGGCAAGGTCCCCACTCAGCGGCGCGTCGACTTCAATCAGGGGGTCGACGCACGTATCCTGTGCAAGGACAAGATGTACCTAGAGGAGATGGCCACGATCGCCATTCGACCTCTCCGGATCGCCTTTGACCATCTCGGGGTACGAAAGGCCTATGAAAAGGCAATCCACATGGCACACGACGTGGGCCTGACGGACCTGTCCAACTACATGCTGTACAACTTCATCGACACACCGGCCGATCTGTACGAGCGTATGCGCATAAATATCGACCTGAATGAGAAGCTCAATATCCGTATCTTTTCGTTCCCGATGCGCTACCAACCGACAGATCTCCCGGACCGATCTTTTGTCAGCGAGCATTGGAATCGCTACTACTTGCGCTCGATGCAGATCATTTTGCAGGCGACGCATGGAGTGGTGAGTGGCGCCCCTCAATTCTTTAAGCAAGCATTTGGTGACGATAGGGACGAGTTCGAAGAACTGCTTCTACGGCCACAGCATTTCCTGTTCAACCGGTTTTGGTATGAAAAGTTTGATGGCAGGCCGGAATTCGACGAATTCGAAGCAGAGTTCAAGAAGCTCGCGAAAGATGAGCGCCATGAACTGGCGACGCTCCTGTCCGGCAACGACTCGCGACTGCTTCCCAGTACCTTTGCTGGCATGATCGGCAAAGCCAACAGCTCCAGAGTGAATCGTATTCTTAGTTACTACGTGCCGATTCCGAAGGAGAAGGAGGCAGAAATCTGGAGGATTCAGCGCGAGCGCCTGCTGGAAAGCAGGCTGGTGCAATCCGAGGAAGTGATTCCTGAAGACGAACTGGTTGAAGATGCCGGCCTGGCAGAAGCAGCCTGATCCAGGTAGTTAAACAATGACTGTGACTGCAATTAACCTCACGGCCAAGCCAAAGACGCTGGCCGACGCTGATATCGTAGTCGGCAAGGACATTCTCGAACTGCTCGCGAATGCGATGTATATCGATCCGCTGACGATCTATCGCGAGTATGTCCAGAACGCTGCCGATTCTATCGATGAAGCTAGGATCGCTGAGCTGCCGCTGGACGATCCGCACATCTCAATCCACCTTGACCAGGCAACGCGCACAGTACGCATCCGGGACAACGGCGAGAGCGTTCCCAATGGGGACTTCGTCAAACGGATCACAGCCATTGGAGCCAGTCACAAGCGTGGAACTGCGCTGCGAGGCTTCCGAGGCGTGGGCCGTCTCTCGGGACTTGGCTATTGTCAGGAGTTGATCTTCCGTGGAAAGGCATTGGGCGATTCGAAGATCGTTGAGGTTTCCTGGAACAGCCGTGCCCTAAAGGAAAAGATGAGGGATGTCTCGTATTCAGGCAGGCTGATCGACATCATCCGCGAGGTTGTGTCCTATAAGGAGTTACCAGCCACGGACAAGGAGGAGCGCTTCTTCGAAGTCGAACTGAAGAAGGTTCAGCGTCTCAAGAACGACCTCCTCATGAATGAGCAGGCCATTCGCTCCTACCTATCTCAGGTTGCGCCTGTACCGTTCCATCCGGACTTCAGCTTCGGGGATGAGATTCAGAAGTTCCTAACCGAGCGTGGCATTCGTCCGCCGATCCGCGTCGAACTTAATGACGGAGCCGGGCCGATCTATCACCGTGCCCGAAACGTCATCGACTTCAATCCCAAGGTCTCCGATACGTTGCGCGGGATCGAATATATCGAACTATTCGGTGATGACGGAGAACGGTCGGCCTTCGGTTGGATTGCAGATCATGCCTATATGGGCGCCATTCCGAAGCGACTTGGACTGGCTGGTATTCGCCTGCGAGCCGGCAACATTCAGGTTGGTGATGAGTCTCTGCTGGCCCCGCTTTATCCGGAGCTTCGCTTCGCTGCTTGGGCCATGGGTGACATCCACGTCTCGTCGAAGAAGATCATTCCCAATGGCCGGCGTGACGATTTCGAGCATACCGTTCATTACACATGGCTTCAATCCGAGCTATCGGCAAAGGCTGGCGACCTAGCGCATCGCATCCGTACTCGCTCTCAGCAACGTCAGCGGCTCCGTAACGTCCAGATTCATTTCCAGTCCATTGACGACTGGTATTCCTTGGCTGAGAAGAGCGATACGCCGCTGATATTGAAGAAGGCGCTCCATGAACTGACGGATGAGCATGTTCAGAAAGCCGCTAAGGAGGTCAAGAAACTGGGAGAAGGAACCGACGATCACCAGATGGCGACGACCCGCCTTGAGCAGCGCACAGTGGACATTCAAGTTCTCGGGAATATGATTCATGACACCGCCGAGGCGATGACCTCAAGATTCTCCAAGGCCACAGAACGAGCGCTACTCAAGGCGCTGAAGGTGGTTCTTTCCAACGCACGATCAGCGAAGGTAGGCGCAAAGACTGCACTGGATATTGTTGCTGCCGTGTCAGGGTAACCTTGGTGCTGCATTGCACACTTCGGTTAGGTCTGTTTGAAGTGTTTTCGCAGTAGCCCGTCAGCGCGGTCGTGAATCTTCTGGAGCAGGAATTTGATCGCGTTCCGCTCTTCACCGGAAGAACTCTTAATGTCCTCGTCGCGGTCATCCTCCCCGAACCACTTCCGGAAATCTTCCATCCTCTTTTTTGAGAGATTGCCTGCGCCACGAGCATGTGCCTCGGCGATGGCCTCTTCGAAGTCCAGGCGTCCATCCATGAGCTTCTTCAGCGTCTTGCTTCCACCCTTGGCAACAAGAGGGAGTTCGTCACGCAGGTCGACAGCACGCTTGATTTCGCCCGACTGAATCTTTCCGACGATTACTTCATCAAAGTTTGGGAATAGTTCACGGGCCTCATCGAAACGCTTGCCTGTGAATAGCTCATCGTAATAACTCCACTTGAGTTGGTCGGTTTCGTTGTGTTCCAGCATGAATCCATATACATGGATCAGGTGTCTGATCCTTTGCTTACTCAAGCCAACCTCGCTCTTGAGGTCATCGAGCAATACATTGTGCTTGTTGAATCGGCGCCAAAGGTAACCAGCCTGCTCAAACGGCGACCAGTCCTTCTTTCCAACAATATGGAACTCGCCCAGAAGCGAGAACACCTGACTTTCAGTCACAGTGTCCGGGAGAATTCGGACTCGAATCATCGACCACTTTTCCGGTTCTTCCGCGAACAAAGCGCGATAGGCAGCAAGACGACTGTTACCTTCGAGAACGACGTTTTGTCTAACAAGGACGGGCTCGATGAGCCCTCCGTTGTGGCGGATGCTTGGGATCAGATGCTCCCGAACATGTTCGGCACGGATGAGTTCACGGTAGATGGCCTCCTGGGTCGGCTCAATCTCAGGATCCCTCCAGACCTGCGAATAGATGCGTGGGTTTTCTGCGTAGAAGCGCAGATCAACATGAGGCATCTTCCCAGTTCGAACTGTGATTTCCTCGCCGCGCAGAGTAATGATGTCTTCGGAAAAGTTTTCGAGCATGTTGGCTGTATTGGCGCTGATATAGCTGCTTAACTAAGAACCTGGTCAAGAATTTCGAAGAAACTCATTGTCGCCTGCTGGCGGTACTGTTCAAGGGCGATGTCTCCCTGCGCCAATTGTGCCGCAAGACGCTTTTCAGCGATTAGCGAATCGATCCACTGATCAACCGAATCTTCCATGAGTAGCGTGTAGACGAAGCATGTCTTGGTTTGCGATACACGATGAATTCTGTCTTGAGCCTGCAAGTAGTCGTCAAGGCTATAGGTGCGGTCGTAGAAGATCACGTGATTGGCCACGGTGAGTGTCAGTCCTTCTTTGGCTGCGCCGGGTGTCGCGATCAATACCTGATCGGTCGAATTCTCGAGGAACCACTTCACCACCGAGTTTCTTCGCTCTATTGGCAGCTTCCCATGGAGAGCAAGGGCGCCAAAGGCGCTCAAACGCTTCGCCAGCCACTCACAATTTTCGTTAAAGGAAGTCCAAATGATGGCCTTTTCACCTGATCGGGTGATGTCGGTGATCAGGTCATATAGAGGTTGAAGCTTGCCCGGCTCCTGACCGTAGCTCTCATCGACAAGATGAGGGTTGGATGCAATCTGAATCAGTCGGAGTAGTCGCTTGAGAACCGATTCCTGATCGTCTTCGACCAGTTCTCCATCCCGAACAACTGCTGCTCTCAATTCCTCCTTTACCTGTCGATAGAGTTCCGCCTGCGACGGTTCCCAGGAAGTCAGGACGGGGACGTACTCCTTCCGAGGGAGAGAGATTCGACCACCATCCTTTGTTTCTCGTATCGAGATGCCTTTCAGTGCGTCATTGATCGACGTGAGCTTCGCCTGAAACCGATCAAACTCGGCGGAATCGGTGTGCAAGTCCCTGGTTAGGTCAGTCTGACGTTTGAAGTCGTTGAAGTCGGTGCCTAGAGCAACCCCCCGGTCGAGGAAAAATATCTGAGCCCAGATGTCGTAGGGCCGATTAGCGACTGGTGTGCCGGTCATAATAATTCGCCGCGCGAAAAGCGGTGCCAATCCGAAGAAAGCTTGGGTCAGATCGGATTCTGGATTCTTGAGTTTCGCTGACTCATCAATGATCGCAGCCACTCGTCGTGTTCCAAGCCATATCTTGAATCGCTCGAACTCCTTTTTGGCCACCTCAAAGTGGCAAATAATGATGCGTGTAGGAGCAGTGAAGACATAGTAATTCGAGCGTGAGTTATCCGATAGAACGGCGGGTTTCAAGAAGGAATGGGATGCAAATTCACGCTGCCAATTGGCAACCAGAATTTTCTTGGTGAAGATGACAATAGTGTCGACTTCCTTACCGGCAAGCCATCGCAGGATGACGTCAATCGCAATCTTTGATTTGCCAAGACCTTGCTCATGGAAGATTGCCGCGTATTCACGGCCAGCAACAAAGTCGACTGCTTCCGTTTGATAAGGAAAAGCTTCCAACTTCGCATCAAGGCGAGGTTCATGCTTAAGAGTTAGTCTTGGAGGTTCAGCCATGGCGAACAAAGCAACTCTCTGAGTCGGGCAACAACCAGCCATGAACGACGAATGCGACTTCGGCGGCATTTGCTATGCGCTTCATCCGTCTTGCCAGGAAGTACATCTTGTCCAACCCTTTCCATGGGACTGCCAGGTAGCAAGTACCGCCGCCGTCATTTTGTAGGTACCGGAAGTACGTCAGCACTTGAAGTTCTGTATGCGGGTTCTCGATGTCATTTAGCGTCTTGGCTTCGCCTATCACTGCCTTACGGGTCTTCGAATCACGCCCGAAAATATCTGGACGCACCGCGTCTATCGACGGTGGAACCGTCATCCCGATTGATGCGCGGCCGTCCACGAACAACAAGTAGTCGGAATTACTCGTGGTGAGATAGTTAACGATGCGCTCAACCAGGGCAGCGTGGAGGCTACTCTCCGCCATCGGGTTCAACACCCATCAGCTTGACGAGACTCTTTAGCTCCTCGAAGCAATCCAGTAGCGCCTGCGCCTTTGGCCCCTCTCTGTCTTCGAAGATGGCTCTGATGGAATCCCACGATTCTGTGCGAAGCTTTGCGGCCAAGGCGCCAGCGAGCTGCTCCAACGCCGCATCCTTGATAACCGCATTTGTATTGGGCTGATCCAGAACCCGAATAGCTTCACGGGCGTCATGCTCAATGAACTTTCGTTTCGCAATTGGATTGCCTAGGATCCTCGGTAGCTGCCGTACGGACTGTAGTGGTGCGATGTTGCCATTCGCTAGCCAGGTTGCGAAATCCTCGAAAGTGTGGCCCGCTCTGACGATCGCTTGCTTGATGCCACTCTTTTGCAGTTCTACGAAGGCGCTGAAATGAGAATAGCCTTGACCAGCCTGAAGCTGTGCAGCGTAATACTGCTGCATGTCCGCATACGCTTTAATGTACTCCTCGATCTCCTTTTTTCTCGCGCTGCCACCACAGAAGTCCAGCAATTGATTCAGAGACCAATTCTTATCGTGGTAGAGATGATGGAGATATTTGCCCTTGGCGTAGGCTCGCCACGGACGAGGTCCCACAAGATGGGACTGAAGCCTGATTGCATGCTCATCTAGTTCATCGAGGACATCTCTGATCACGGCGGGAATCTTCTCCCACTTTCCGGACTCATCCTCGCGGGCAAGTTCCCGATAGATTGCTACCCGCGTATTACCTTCAACAACCAGGAATCGGCCTTCATCCACAGGTCGAACGATAATTGGGCTAATCAAGCCACCGCTTGCCCGAATGGAAGCCTTCAGGCTGGAATAGGTCGTTGACGCACCTTGCTCGTCATCTGCTGGTGACGACTTACCAAGCGCCAGCTCGATAAACTGGTCAGTAACAGCGCCTGTGATGCCCTCAACGGCGAACGTAATCCGAGGATTGTTGATGTCGAGTTGTATAGCTTGAACAGGGATCTGTGTGATTTGCATGGCTTGCTTCCTGTTGTGTGGTTGGGCACTGCTTCGACATATTTTGAGCGCTAGGGTGGCGCATGGAGTGAGCCTGGCAATAACCCCATAGAATCTTGATAAAAACAGCCTGGCTTGAATGGAATGAGTCGCACCCTCGACTGGAGCAAGCGACACACCTGCCCGATGACCGACATTATGCATCTGGGAAGTCCGCTACGAGTGAGTGCGTATTTCTCGTCAAGTGGGCAGCGATCCTGCTCGAACCCCCACCGAATCCAGCACCTACTCCAACACAAAATCGGAACATACCGCCCGAGAACCCGCACCAGATAGGCGGTTGAGAACCTGTATCGGGATGCTCGTAGCCAACAGGTTTCGAGAATACTGGCGTCTAAGAGCGCAGAAATCGGAGTGCCCGGGGTAGTGAGGTCAACAGAAAGAAACGCCCGCCTCATGCCAAGAGCAATGCAACCCGATCACCCTGAGCCGACTGTGAGTCCGCGGTTTGTGTCGGGCGGCAATTGGCCGGTTACCTGCCATTCTGCAGTTGATCGCGGTCAATGACCGCTTGCCACAGCAGGCGACAGCCGGACCCGACTTAGTCCTGCCAGTTGGTCCTTTCCAAAAGCTAACAATTGCCGGAATAGATATTGGAGCAAAAGTAGCCGTGGTTCAGCACAAGGACGTACGCTCAGCGCTCGATCATCGAGATCGTACCTAAATGCTCAAGTATGAATTCTGACCATCAGCTGCACCACTGGCCCATCATCGCGCACCCGTAACTCAACTTGGGAGTGCCTGTCTCCAGAAACCCTTATCGCAACGCTTACCCCCCAATCGCCCAAGATGTACGCACCGTTACTACCCTCGACGTCGAAATCACCACTGCTGACGGTTAGCACGCCATTCTTCGGGCGTACAACCGCTGTTTCCCGAGTCTTGGTGTTCCGCACTTCGATTCTCGGCACGAAGTAGTTGCACGTAATCTCAAGACCCAGTCCGCCGGTCGATACGATAACAGTGTCTTCCTCATGCGAGTGTTGCGTATCGGCATCAAGCTTTACCGCACTCGCCGGATTAGGTTGAGTGGTGGCTGCAAATCCCGGTCTGGTCCCGGGGCCTGATATACCCCCGACATTCCCTAAGGCAGCCGCTAGCGGCTTTTGTGTACCTGGTGGCAAGGGTGGCGTACCTGTGCTCGACAACCCAGGCACACCATCCGGGCTTGCTGGTGCCTCGTTGGGTTCCATTGGACTCGGCTCGATCGATTCCTCCGGGACGGCGGCCGACTGCTCTTGTTTCAGATAGAAGCGGTCGATCAACGCTCGATATGGGTGCAAGTTGATCCGCGAAGGTAGGTTCGGAAGGGAGATCGACCATTGACGCGCCGACTCCTTGTACTCCTTTTCGAGCCGCGCCCGCAGTTTCACATCCTTAGTCATCACGCTCACCAACCCGACCCGCGCGAACACGATCCTTTCCTTGGCGAAATGCACTATCTCAGGATCTGTGGTCGGGTCGCGCGCCTTGAACACCAGCTCGTAGTACTGCTGCATTAGCTTGTACTTCCCGGACAATTCGAGGACGACACCGACCTCGAATGGGGTCACATTGGAGAGAACCTTGTGCTTCGACCTGATAAGGCCATCGAAGTACTGCTCGATCCAGTCGCGTAGTCCGGCATCAAGGGAATCCGGATCGATACCGCTGGCTGCCAAGGCTCGGATGCCATCCCGATGCACATCGGCGGCTTCCTGAACGGCAGATTCCACCCACGCCGTCGTTACCTTCGAAACGTCCGGCAACTGGTGAGCCACCAATATTCCCAGATAGCCGCGCAGATCTCCCCGTTCTGCCAGACACGTGACTAGCCGTGTCGCCAAGCGGCGAGCCTTTGGCTGACTGCGATCATCGGCCGTCAGGCCTTCGAAGACCGCAAACGCCCTTGCCCCCTGCTGCGCAAGCGCGACCGTTTCGAACTCATCCTCGCGTGAAGATCGCCATAATCCCACTGCGATGTCGCTCACAGTCTTCAGCGACACCCGTGACCAGTCGCCCGACTTTGCAGCAGCCGCAAGTCGCGCCGCGTCGCCAAGCCGAAGCACGAAGGGAAGGTTCTCTGGGAACGGCAGTTCCTGTGCCAGCGCATTCATCACCACATCTGGTGCCTCGGCTTCGCCGCATCGTGCCGTCTTCCACGCGGCTGCAGCTTTCGCATCTTTCCCGGCCAAGGCCAGCACGACTGCATAACCAGTCGAGGCCGCCGGCGTCCATTCCAGGACATCCTGAACCCGTTCAAGGTAGTCACCGTCATCTCGCGCATCTGCCAGTGCCCGGGCATCCTTCGGATGCGCATCGAGCCGCGCCAAGAGCTTAGTTAGCACTTGGTCGAGAATGCTGCGCAGGCGATTGTCGGTTGGAGGCGTCTTGGTACCTCGATTGGCCAAAATATCGTAAAGAGACTTGAAGCAGGTGCGCGCATCGTCTTCCTGCTGCTTGCTTTCCATGTAACGTGCCGCGTGAAAGCGGGGGTCGCCCGCATGCCCACGATTGCGTGCCATGTTTAGGAATGCCGAGTGATCACCGGCAAGCCAGAAGCTCTTAAGCGCCATGTCTACATCCGGAATCCGCGCGAACAGTAGCCCGGCTTGAACATAGTTCTCGCGGAAGTAGCACGCCAAGGCACGCGAGCGTAGTGCATTAGATTCGTCGGGGACACGATCGAAGCGCGCGGCTGCGCGATCAAGCAGATAGGGGTCTTGCGCCTGCTCCCCTCTGTCGAGGTACTGCTGACCAATATCCGCGTTATCGTCCGCTTCGTCATCCGCCCACGCCCCGGCCTCACCCTGGATGGCAATCCCCAGGTCCTTCGGTAACCAAGCAGCATCACGCGACTTGTACTGCGCGATCAAATCCTCATGCTGATAACCCCGCGCAAAACCCCAGAACTTGTCGATTCCGTCCTGCGTGTCGACAATCAACAGCCGGCTGCGCGCGCGCGACAGGCCGACGTACAGTCGATTGAGAAAGTATTCGTAGCTCAGCCCTTCCTGCGTGTTTCGCACTGTGTTCGGCCTTGCCAGTAGATCAGGTAGACCCTGCAAGTGATTCAGGCACCAGTCCCCGAACTTGTAGATGACTACCCGCCCGAACTCCATGCCTTTCGCTCGCATCGGGTTAAAGATGTCTGGCATTGCTTGCGCACCCCCGTTTGCGATGCCGGACAGAGCTTTGTCGGACCTGATGTAGTCATCCTCGGATTCATCCTGAGAAGGAACGATGAACACCAGCTCTGCAGCCTGCCGACGCAACTGATCGCGAGTTGTGGCGTCTTCAATGCAGAAGAGGGCAACGTCAGGAGCCGCATCGTTTCTCCAGGTCTGCTGAGGCCTCAAGCCGCCGACTTCAAAGAGGATGCCGCGCAGAAGCTGGATTAGGTTGCATAGACGCACGATCGGCTCGGCCGACCGGTAGTTGAGTTCCAACTCGCGGAAATTCACCGTCAAGGCATGGCGCCCGTCCGGATCCAATTCCCTAAGCAGGTTTTCCCGGAAGCTGTCGGACAGGCTCTCCCAGTTGAACCCGGTCGGATTGAGGGTTTGGAAAGGGTCGCCAGCGAACGCAAAGGGAATCTTACCTAGAAGGTAGTGTGGTACCGCGCGCGTCGAGAACACTGAAAGCCGGAGAATGACCGTCAGCTCGTTCGCGGTAAAGTCCTGGGCTTCGTCACAGACGATAGCAGGGAAGCGCGACAACGACTCCTGTCGCAACACGGCCATGGTCAGGTCCTGGTCGTCCCAAAGGCCGTACTTGTCACAATACGGCTTGTACCATTCGCGCCAGACGACCTGGTGGATCTTTTGGAATACACCTTCGTCGATGGACTTCTGACGCTTGGGTAATTCCGCGTAGCGATCCGGACCGAAGTCATCCTCCTCGCCATCCGCCGGGCAGCGTCCCTTGATGAAGGTCCTGATCGCATGCCAGGCCAGTTCGGGGGCATTGCGCAGGTCGCTCGGGCATCCACCGCCTTGCGCGAAGCTCTTCTTCCAAAGCGTCCGGAATCGTGGGAAATCTACGTAAAGCTCCGACTTGAATCGCGTGCGTATCTCCGATGTCAGTAGCGACAGTAGCATGTCGCGGAATACTTGAAAGGCGCGGCCGATGATCTCTTGCGCCAATGGGCTGTCCATGTCTGGAGGGTTCTCGATGCGCCGGTAATCGCATGCGAGAATAGTCGAGACGGTATCCTTCGCGCGACCTGTCAGCAGCGAGCTGTACGTCAGATACAGCGGTGGGTTTGGCAGCGGGACAGCGGCGGTCAGGTGGTGGTGCAGATGTTCGGCGAACAAGTAGTGCAAGATCGTCGTCTTCCCCGAGCCGGGACGTCCGTTGATGAAGAGCGGGTAGGGATTGCGGACCTCACCGGGAGTGAGCAGCGTGTGCAGCAGTCCTAACTCCTCGGGAGACAGGGACAGGTTCGCGTCCTTTCCAGCCGTCTCCAATGTGACCCAGAGTCCTTCATCGGAGACAACAAACTCTGGGTAGGTGCGCAGTGAGAATTTGCGCAACTCCTCCTCTGCCAAACCCTCGTTCGCTTCGAAGACTTCCCGGTACCTCTGCCGTAGATGGTCCTCCTGCAGCCCCTTCTCGTAGCCTACTGGGGCAACGAGCAACAACCCGTTGGAGAACTGCCGATAAAGTATGCCACGCTGATTCCTGTCGGCCGGGTAGCGCGTGGCGGCGCTTCGCTCTTCCTTCGTTCCCTGGACGACCAATTCCTGCAGGATTCCTGCAACGCCCCGGCGAAACTCATTCATCCACGGGGCTTTCAGGAGATCCACCCAGTCCGAAGTTTCGTAGACGCTCGGCTCATTCTGATAAAGGGTTGTGCTCACGACATCAAGGTAGCGTGCCTCGTCCTCTGTAACGGGTGCAGGCCCGACCACCCCGGCTGCGATGCGTTGTTCAATCACTGCGGCTACTTCGGAAGCGCTGAGGGCGCCTTCCTGGATAAAGCTTTCCCGGAAGCGTTCCTCATTCAGCTGGCGATGGAAATCTTCGTTCTGTCCCTTTACCAGGAAGCGGGCAAACCGGATCACGCGGTGGCCGGTTTCATCCTGCAACTGCTCGATCGCGTATAGGCGGAACGTCTTGCCAAGCACCTTCTTCACGATCGGGAATGGTAGGTGGCGATCGAAGTGGTCTATGTTCTGAATCCGTTCCACCTCCGCGGCAAGCTTCTGAACAGCTGCACTCTGGCCGCTCTGGCGTGCTTCTGCTGCGCACGCGTCAGTGATACTCACGAATATTGTCATACACCCTCTCCAATGCCATCCCGATTTAGTCAGATTATGCAATAGGAGTGCGAGGGCATGGTGGAAGGATCAAGCGCAACATCGCGAGTAACCAGCCAACGGCCGCTTGCGAGAAGTCGGGTACAACGAACGACTCCACTGAAACAGCAGCGCCCTCGGTTAGCTTATGGCCAAAGGCTGCCGCTCCGGGAAGTATTCCTCAGGAGCCACCAAGGCCGAATTCGCATCATTGGCCAATCAGTGTTTAGAAGCCTTGGCCAGCAGGGAGATAGTCACCCGCCTCCGAAGGATAACCTCTGTGCAATAGCGAAAAGAAAATCAGAATCGACCTATCCATCTATATATGTTTGCGATCCGTGGAGATGTGATGAGCCACACCCTCTTAACACACACGGAGAGCACACATGAACCAGACGTTCCTGACCACCGAGCAGTTGTCGAAGCGGATTCAATACGATCCGCGCACCATCCGTAACCAGTTGAAGGACAGCGTGCTGCTGGAGGGCGTGCATTACGTACGTCCCTTCGGTCGCCGCAAGCTGTTGTTCATCTGGGAAGCCATCGAACGGGACATGCTGAAGCAGGCGGAAGAATCCGCCTTCGGCATCCCGATGGCGAATGGAGGTGTTTGCCATGGCTAGTATTCGGAGCAATGGCGGCAAGCTGTTCTGGGACTTCCGGTATCGGGGGCAGCGATGCCGCGAATACACGGTACTGGACGATACCCCCGAGAACCGCCGCAAGATGGCCAAGGTCCTCAAGCGGATCGACGAGGAGATCGAAGCCGGTACCTTCGACTACCGACGGACTTTTCCGAACAGCAAGTTCGCCAACAAGTTCGACGCGGCCCCGGCCCGGGTAGTCGCTCCGATGTCCATTGCGGACACGCAGAAGCCGGTAGCGATCGGGCCGCTGTTCAAGGACTTCACGGAGACCTGGTTCAAGGAAATGTCGGTCGGCTGGCGGCGTACCTACGTCGCCACGGTACGGCAGATCCTCGACAAGCATCTGCTCCCGCAGTTCGGGGAGCAGGCGGTCGGCAGCGTCCGTCGCGAAAACATCCTGTCCTTTCGGTCTGAACTCGCCAAAGTACGCGGCCGCAAGGAAGGTTCGTCGCTTTCGCCCCGCCGGATCAATGCCATTACGCTTGTCCTGTGCCAAGTGTTCAACGAAGCCGCCGACCGGTTTGACTTTAGCACGCCCGTACAGCGCATCAAGCCGCTCAAGATCCGTCGCGCCGACGTCCGTCCCTTCGCCCTCGACGAGGTGCAGAAGATCCTCGACACGGTGCGCGCGGACTTCCGCAACTACTACATCGTGCGCTTCTTCACGGGCATGCGGACTGGCGAGATCGACGGCCTCAAGTGGAAATACGTCGACTTCGAGAAGCGCTTGATCCTGGTGCGGGAGAGCCACGTCGCTGGCGAGCAGGAGGAGGACACCAAGACCCCGCAGTCGCAGCGCGACATCCAGCTATCGATACCGGTCGCGAAGGCACTCGAAGCGCAGCTCAAGGCGACGGGCGAGGTCAGCGAGTATGTCTTCTGCAATCGGGATGGCCAGCCGCTCGATACCAACAACGTCACCAAGCGCGTCTGGTATCCGCTGCTCCGGCACCTGGGCCTCGACCTGCGCAACCCCTACCAGACGCGCCACACAGCCGCCACCCTCTGGCTCGCCGCCGGGGAAAGCCCTGAATGGATCGCCAAGCAAATGGGCCATGCCACCACGGAAATGCTGTTCCGCGTCTACTCCCGCTATGTGCCCAACCTGACCCGCCAGGACGGCTCGGCCTTCGAGCGCCTGCTGCTGCAGTCCGGTGCAACCGGGAAGAGCGCCACCCCACCTGCCGCAGACACGTCCCCTACGCCGGGGACCACCAACCCGCAACAAGGAGCCAACCCACATGTTTGATACCGAAACGAACGCTGGCACCGAGAGCCAGACCGCCATCCATCGAGTCGTCGCCGTCCGCTTCGACCCGCGCCAGCGCGGCTTGCGCGCAACCGCCGCGCTCTACCACGCCTACGGCAGCCACCGGGTCAGCTGGGAGACGGCGCATCCGGATACCCGCCTCAAGGCCGACCTCCTGGTGCGCGTCTACTGGAAGCCGGTGCGCACACCGGTCGATGGCGTCATCCCGGTCACGCGGGTGGCGGTCATCGACGAGCCGATCCGCTACGAGAACCTGTTCCTGACCGTGCCATCGGCCTGGGTGCGTGACCGCGAGTTGGTCGAGCGTGCCTCCCGGCTGTGGGAAGCACTGAAGGTCCCGCAGCAGGAGCTCTTCAATCGGGTTTTCTGGGAAGGCGGGCGCTTCGCCCGCTACTGCCAGGGACCGAGCTCGCTCAACGGCCACCACTCGGGCATCAACGGCAACCTCAGGCACAGCGTGGAGTCTGCCGAGGCTGGCCTGCAACTGCGGGAGTTGATGCCTGCAGCGAACACCGGGATCGTGATCCTGTCGTGCCTGTTGCACGACGCCGGCAAGGCCGACGAGTACCAGGACCGCCAAGGTCGGGCGCGCGGGCTCACCGACCGTGGCCAGGCACTGGGCCATCGCGTCACCATCATCGAATGGCTGGCGGTGGCCCGGGCCCGGATGCGACTGTGCATGACCGACACGGAATACGTCTCCCTCTTGCACGCCTTGACCTCGGTGTCCGGCGCACCGCCATGGACCGGCATTCGGCAACCCATGACCCCGGAAGCCATGCTCTTGTCCCATGTGGATCGCCTGTCCGGCCAGGGCGACCTGGTGGTCCGGCAACAGGCGGAGCAGGGCGGCTGGGGAAGCGGGCATCCGCACCTGGGGCGCCCCTTCCTGACCCTGGGCCCCAAGCCAAAACGGACCTTGCCCAGCTGCGAGGCCATGCTGAAACTCATCCGGGAGGGGAAGGAGATTCCCAAGGCCGAGCCGCTCCAGACCTTGCTGGACAGGCAGCTCGGTCTGACTGGTGACCATCCTGAGGGGGCGTCGTCTTGAGTACAGCTGCGGTGGCGCTGCCGCGAACTGCTGCCACCGGGAAGGAGGGCCTAGCGGCGCTCCTTCTTCGGCGGCGGCACCTCCAGCAGGGTGCCGACATCGACGTCCAGGGCGCCCGCCAGGCGTTCCAGCCCGTCGATCGAGATGTTGGTGATGCAGCGCTCGACCTGGGACACGTAGGTGCGGTGGAAGTCGGCGAGTTCCGCGAGCTTTTCCTGGCTGAGGTCGCGCGCCAGGCGAAAGCGGCGGACGTTCTCGGCGATGCGCTGGCGGGCAGGCGGGGCGGGGTCGGTTTTCTTGGCCATGGGCCAAAGAATGACGATCTACCGCGTTTGCTTCTACAGACTGACAGCCTACTGTCTATACATCTCCACTTTGATAGAATGGAAAATGACGTATGACAATCGACCAAACGACCAGCTCAGCCATGAATATGCATGCACACACAAGGATCACGATCTCTGTTGTCGCGCACTCACTGGCGACATTCTTGGCAGCCCTCGCGTTGTCGGCGTGCAGCTCTGCGCCGGTGCAACAGCGGTCAACAGCGGTGCCGCCGCCCACCACCACCTACCAGCCGACGGGCAGCGTTTCCGAGTATCCCATCTTCCTCAAGAAGGCAGATGGGAAATGGACCGCCGTGCTGAAGGGTGACCCGCGCAAGGACAAAGACACGGAGATGGTCTATGTCAGCGCCAAGTCCTGGGCCTATCGTCCGGGAGCACAACCCCTGAACAAGGGTGATTCCTGCATGCGAAAGTACCTGGACCGTGATGAGTGGGGATACATGATCTGCAACTCGGCCTTCTATGCTGCCGACGTTGGCGATGCTGCAGCAGGGACCGCCTTGCGCGGTGTTCTCAGCTTCGGACTCTTGACCGTTGTGGAAGCTGCATCTGGGATCACACCCTTTAAGGTCAAGCTGAACCAGGAAGCCTTGGACAAGGCGGTCGAGGAATCTGGGGCAATTGCCTTCGCGCAGCAATCTGCGCCACTTCTGGATTATCGAGCGGCGTATCGTCAAGCGACAGCATCGTCTGCGCTGCAGGACTTCATATACGCATATGAGAAGGGGTTCGATCCGGACGGACTGGTGGCTGAGGCGCGAAAGAAGTTGCCGGCTGCCTTGGAACGGGACGCGGCTGCAGAGCGGGAGCAAAACCGACAAGCTGAACTTGCGCGGGAGCGGGAACGGCGAAAGCAAGCCGCCGAGGCGGAACTGGGTGTCTACCGAGCCAACCTAACGCGAGGAGATCGCGTGATGGCCGAAATGACCAGTGGGATCCAGATCTACGGTCTAGTCATCGAGGTGAAGCCTCCCTTGGCCTACGTGCAATGGGAGAACAAGTCACCGGCGCAGGAGTGGGTACGACTGGATTGGCTCCGTCCTCCCCGAGGCACGCCGACCACCTTCCTGCGACGCGACTGACTGGCGCATGGCTTTGGTCGCCACTTTGGTTGTGGCCCTCGTATGACCGGGTGCCATGATTCAACGAAAGGCTTGTTCTGATTCCGAAGGAGTCTTGGATGAAACATCTTCGACGCATTTTGCTGGCAATGAGCCTTGCCTGCTACGCAGTAGGTGGATACGCGCTAGCGGCAACAGAATCCAGCGAAGCACTACCTGCTGTTGAACCTGCACCGGCAATGCCCACGGGAATGATCGTGATCACTACCGGTGGCGGCGCCGGCATTGCCGAGACCTCCAAGAGCCTGTTTGGTAAGCCAAGCTGGAAGATGACCTTCCGGGAGGGCCAGGAGATTGCCGACAAGGTCAATGCGCGCCTGGCCGAAAAGGGATACGAAGTCGAATCTGGCCAACCCGGCTACCGCTGGCGCGTCGAGGTGGACCATGTCGGGGACGCCTTGGCCTGGACTCCACCCAAGCAGGGTAACGAGATGAGTCGAGTTTCGGCGGAACGGGGCGGCAAGATCCTGCTCGCCGTATTCGTCGGGGCAGTCGAGATGGTCCTGACAGGCAACGTCTCGATTGCGCCTTCGATTCCGACGGACCGAAATCTCTCGAACAATCCCAACATCCGGTATGTCACCGATGAAATGCTCACCAGCGTCCCGCCGGGCGCAACCAAGGTGGCGTTGATCCGCGTGGTGAACGAATACAGCCGGGGGCACCAGGAGGTTCTGACCATCGGCTACGGTCCGGTGTCAGAGGAAGAACTCCGAAAAGCCGCCATTGAGGCCATGCTGGAACTCCTCGGTTTCGACGGCAAGGCGATCGATGCCGGCGAACCAACCAGAAAAACCATCGGCCAGGTCCCGCCCGACCCTGCGGAATCAACGTACACGGTCGTCGACTACGACTCGCAAGCGGGGATGCTGAGGATTCGCGACGAACAGGGGCAGCAGGATGGACTGAAGGTCTCCGATCCAACGGATCTGGGCATCCAGGCGGGCGACAGGGTTCGGGTTCGACGCAGCCTGTACGGGGCCAGCCTAAGAAAGGTCAGCGCCGGGGAAATCTGATGGTTCGCGGGCAACCAGGTGCAACTCGCCTTTGCGCTCGAGTTGCGCCAGCAGGACGGGAATCTGTCGCTCGGTATCCGGACTGAAGAGAGCACGAACCAGCTTGTCCTCGAGCAAGTCGCGGCTTCCAGTGACCAACTCCAGCATTGGTGGTTGCGCCATTCCGTATTCCGATGCAGATCAAGACGTGCAAGGTACCTCGCTTACGATGGTACTCCACGGCTGCTCTGCAGGATGCATTTCCACGGCAACCTGAATGGGGGCAATCCATGGCGCAGAAATTTACCCGGCAGCAACTCTATGAACTGGTTTGGTCGGAGCCAATCTCCGTCGTGGCTAAGCGCGTTGGCG
>JAGVII010000150.1 GCA_020056155.1 Afipia sp. | reverse complement strand
GAGTTTCCCAGCATACAGCTCAAGCCTCCGCTAAGCCCTGTTTGATCAGAGCCGCCAGTTCCTGTTTATCGGCAGAATATGCGGTTTCACCGGGCCGATCCGTAGTTTCCGATGGCAGACCGCGCCTTGCAGCGAAGTATCTGTACCACATCGGATCAAACGGGTTTGCCTCGGCTCGGATTTTGCAGTGGCGACGAATAGGAACGTCGGATGCACGGAGTAACCTCCGGAACGTGATATTTCCGGTGCTATCCTTCACTGCTGCGCGGAATACCCAGTCTCGCGTGCCTTCGCGGGCGAAGTAGCGATGCTTCACCCACCGAAGTGGCTTGTCTGGATGCCTGCGACATGCCCACTGCCAGAGACACTTCCAGATGAGATGCTCGACCTTGCGAAAGGTCTCCTTCGCCACCTGGTTGTGATGATAATTCGTCCATCCCCCGATGACCGGGTTGAGCCGCATTATCAGATACTCCTGCTTCTCGTCGGCGGCAGCCTTGATGATCGCTCGGACCTTGCGCATAAACGCCACCACGTTCTTCTTGGCGGGTTTGATGTGGGTGTGCCCATCATATCTACGCACGTTCCAGCCGAGGAAGTCGAAGCCTTCCTCGACCCGCACGATGCGAGTCTTTTCTTCAGAAAGAGACAGGCCCCGTTCTGACAGAAAATCCTCGACCAGAGACTTCGCTCCTTCAAGAACTTCTTGCGAAGCTCCCGTGATGACGAAGTCATCGGCGTAACGTATCAAGTGGACCTTGGTCCGAATGTTTCGATGTCTCGGGCCATAGTGATCCCGTAGCATCTTTTCCATTCCGTCCAAGGCCATGTTGGCGAGCGTGGGCGAGATTATTCCACCTTGCGGGGTTCCCGCTCGCGTCGCGTACCAATCACCATCCTGTATGTAGCCGGAGTCCAGCCATTTCCGGAGCACCACCTTGTCCATGGGGATGTTGGCGATGAGCCAGTCCTTGCTGATTTCGTCGAAGCAGCCAGCAATGTCTGCATCCAAGACCCAATCCGCCGTGCCACGACCGCGCAGCGCGATATAGCACTGCCGGGCCGCATCACGGGTCGCTCGAAACGGACGGAAGCCGTACGAGTTCGGGTCTGCCGTAGTTTCCGCGACAGGTAGCAGAGCGAGCAGGTAAAGTGCCTGCATGGCCCTGTCTTTCATCGTCGGAATACCCAGCGGACGGAGCTTATTGCTGTTTGCTTTCGGGATATATACCCGCCTCAACGGCAGAGGGTGATACCCCCGCCGTTTGAGCGACAGTAATCCTCTGACGCATTTGCTCGGAGTATCCCAAATGATCTGGTCTACTCCGGGTGTCCTCTTGCCTTGATTTTCAGTGACTCGTTTTACGGCAAGTGCCTTGCCGCTGAACGAGTGGGTCAGCAGCCGCTGCAAGGCCTGAACCTTGCCCCAGCGACCTTCCCGAACTGCCTTCGCGATACGCATCTGCAGCCGTCGCACGTGTTGGTGAGCTTTGCGCCAATCAATCTGGCCCCAGTTCACCGCATCGCGGGAGGCCGCACCAGTCACAGTCGTGACCGACATTTGCCTATCCTCCTTCGAGGGTTCTGCACATTCTCTCGCGACGGGAGACCCGTCAGAAGTCTGCTCCCTTTCGGGCGGGATGATGTTGGCGAGCCGCAACCCCTATCCGAGCCATTACAGCCCGGCATTCGCTTTCTCCGACATCCTCTGCCCGCACCCCCAACAGCTTTCCTTGCGGTTGGCCTGCCCGCTGCCGGGCGGAGATACGGGTTTACCGTGTTTCACCTAAATAACGTGGGCGGGTTAGATCCTGCCTATTCGCCGGCGGTCCTGTTGTCCGTGTGCCTCCAAGGTAAAGGGAGGCATCCGACCGCGCACCTTTTGGTCCAAGCCTGTCAGCATCTTTGGCTTGTCAAATTTCACGACGTTTATCGGCAGTTCATTTGCATTGATCATACCACCCAGCCTAGCGCCCCATCCGCACTGATGCTCGCAGAAGATACCTCTGCCTCACGACATCGGCATGGCCCGAAGGCCCGGCTACATTGTCCCGGCAGCTTCACACCGGACCGTTACCAGTCCCGCATGTGCCGGTAGGCTACTGATGACGGAACATCAGGTTTGTCCCGGACTATGACTCCCGTACAAACAATTACTTAGGTGACTTTCACGTCGCACTTACCTTGAACTTCCCGAAGCCCGGGATGCTGGTCTCGGCGCCCGATACTGCCGCCGTCGCGATCTCCTTGAAGACGCTGTCGACGATGGCCTTGGCTTTGGCCTTGGTGATGTTTTGTTCGCCGGCGATCTTGTCGGCGATGTCCGAAGTGGTTGTCATGATGCTGGTGTCCTCCTTTTCAACGGATGCGGTTAAGACAATGCACAATGGCGTCGGCAATAGATTGGCGCCAGGTGAAATGCCATTGCAAACATTGCCGCTATGGAGCTTCTCTTTGCCGTGGCCGATGGAATCTGTTCTCCGCCACCACCGACGTCATGTCATCGCGGCGGAACCAGATGGCGCGTCCACAGCGCAGCGGCGCGTTGCCGGCGGTGAACACGATCTGTTCGTCGCCGCGCATGCGCAGCACTTCCTCCGGCAGGATGAGTGGCCGTGCCGCCAATTGTTTCGATCGCGTTCTTGAAGATCCGGACATCTGCGATGACCGGCTCAGCTGGTCGACCTCGACGGTCGTATTGCCGCAGCGGCGCGAGATGTAGTCTGCCGTATCGGGGTCGTTGATGGCCGCGAAGGACACCCAGCTTGCGCTTTCGAACCATTTGCTGGTCGCGTCGCGACCGCCATAGGTTTCGCGCATCTGGCCGATCGATTGGAAGAGCAGCACCAGGCTGATGCCATACTTGCGGCCGGCATCGCGCGCGGTCTCGAGAACACGAAGATAGCCAAGGCGCGCCACCTCATCGAGCAGAAAGAGCGTGCGGCCCGGCACCGCTCCATTCCGGTTGTAGATCGCATTGAGCAAGGCGCCGATGACAGTGCGCGCCAG
>JAGVII010000342.1 GCA_020056155.1 Afipia sp. | reverse complement strand
GTCGCCGCCAGCAGCGCAAGCACACTTGTCGCCTTGATCAGAGTCTTCATCCGGTTTCTCCCTGTGTGTTTTATGAAGCCCGGCTGGGCCGGACCCTGGTTTGTGTTTCCGCTATGCTGCGGATTTCGAGATCGATCGTGACGCCGCTGACGCGGCGTTACGCCACCGCCGTCTTCGCGTGCGATGCCTTGGCATCGCGCCCGGTGAGAACGTCCATCGCCGCCATCACGCCGCCCTTGCGGTGCGGCACCTTCGCCAGATCCAGCGCCATCTCGACGCCGGCCAGCGTGCCCATCAGCATCAGATCGTTGAAATGCCCGAGATGGCCGATGCGGAATACCTTGCCCTTGATCTTGCTGAGGCCCGCGCCGAGCGACATGTCGAAATTGTCCAGCGTGACCTTGCGGAACTGATCGGCGTCGTGCCCCTCGGGCATCACCACCGCGGTCAGGATCGGCGAATACTCGCGCGGATCGAGGCAGAGATTTTCGAGGCCCCAGGCCTCCACCGCCGCTCGCGTCGCGGCCGAATAGCGCTTGTGGCGGGCGAACACATTATCCAGCCCCTCTTCCATCAGCATGGCGATGGCTTCCTTGAGGCCATACAGCATGTTGGTCGCAGGCGTGTAGGACCACGAACCGCCCTTGTTGGCGGCGATGATCTCGTGCCAGTCCCAGTAGGACCGCAGCGCGCTGTTGGCCTTGGATGCGGCGAGCGCCTTGTCCGACACGGCGTTGAAGCCGAGGCCCGGCGGCAGCATCAGCCCCTTCTGCGAGCAGGACACCGTGACGTCCACGCCCCAGCCGTCGTGATCGTATTCGATTGAGCCGAGCGACGAGATGGTATCGACCAGCAGCAGCGCCGGATGCTTCGCACTATCGATCGCCTTGCGGATCTCGGGGATGCGGCTGGTGACGCCGGTGGATGTCTCGTTGTGGACGACCATTACCGCCTTGATGGCGTGCTGCTTGTCCTTCGACAAATGCGCCGCGATGTCCTCGGGGCTGGCACCATGGCGCCAGTCGCCCGGAATGAATTCAACATCGAGCTTCAGCTTGTCGGCCATCGCGCGCCACAGCGTCGCGAAGTGCCCGGTCTCGACCATCAGCACCTTGTCGTCAGGCGACAGCGTGTTGACGATCGCCGCCTCCCAGGCGCCGGTGCCGGACGAGGGATAGATGATGACGGGGTTCTTGGTCTTGAAAACTTTCTTCGAACCTTCAAGCACTTCGAGGCCGAGCTGCGCGAATTCCGGCCCGCGATGATCGATGGTCGGCATATCCATCGCCCGCAGCACGCGGTCGGGGACATTGGTCGGCCCGGGAATCTGCAGGAAATGCCGTCCGGTGTGGACAGAGGCGTTGGACATCGATCGGCGCTCCCTAAGATCCCGTTAACGCTTTTGCATGCAAATATTTGTGCATCGCAAGATTTTCTTGGTCTGAATTGTATTCAGATTGTCCTTTTTCACAACCCCAAAATCAAGTACGACTTGGCTTATCCGCATAAAGCGTGTCCGATTGACCGACTTTTGGCGCTACACCGCTCTGGAGGCTTTGGATTTTGAATAATCTTTTACGCGCAAAATCCCTTGAGGTTGTCGAAACCTCCCCGGCTTCCCTGCACGACGACCTGCTCGGGCAGATACGTGACTTCATTGTCGAGGGGCACCTTGAGCCGGGCAGCCGGATTCCCGAGCGCGAGCTGTGCGAACGTTTCGACGTATCGCGCACGCCGCTGCGCGAGGCGCTGAAGGTGCTCGCGTCGGAAGGCCTGATCGAACTGCTGCCAAATCGCGGCGCGCGGGTGCGCCAGTTCTCCGAGCAGGACATCCGGCATCTGTTCGAACTGATCGCCGGTCTCGATGCGCTGGCCGGCCGCGTCGCCTGCGAGCGGATCTCGGACGAGGACATCGCCCGGATCGAGCGGATGCATCTGGAGATGTACACCCACTATCTCCGCCAGGAACTAACTGACTATTTCCGGCTGAACCAGAAGATTCACCAGGCCATCGTGGACGCCGCGCAGAATCCGTTCCTGAGTTCGAGCTACGCGGCCGCGAACGCCATGGTGCGGCGGCTGCGTTATTCGGCCAATCTGTTGCGACGCGACCGGCTGAGCGACGCGATGCGCGAGCATGAGGGCATGGTGGATGCGCTGCGCCGCCGCAACGGCGAGGAACTCAGCAAGCTGATGTTCGACCACATGCGCGGCAAATGTGAAGCGGTGTGCGAGTATATGCGCGAGCATCAGCCCAGCGGCCGCCCTGCGGCCGAGGTTTCGGCGCTGCGCGATCCCGCGATCTAAGGAGCAGCTTGGACACGGTGCCGGATACAAACGCGATAAGGCCCCTCTCCCCGTTGGGG